>JBAZLX010000012.1:0-21938 GCA_041650075.1 Bdellovibrionales bacterium
TTGACGGCTGTCGCTTTGCCGCGCGCTATCGCGGTTTTCCTGTCTTCCCAGTATTCAAGGCTTTCGCGGGCAGTCACGACTTGCTTGTCGTTTTCGTAACGCAAATTATCGCCCGTCACGATGACCACTTTTTTGTCGAGATCGTCAACGGCGAGGTCTCCCGTAATGCGCGAGCCTGATTTCAGGATGACTACATTTCCTTCCGCCGTCAGTTTGTCTATGTCTCCCGTTCCCGCCGCTTTGTTATCCGTTTTTTTGGCCTTTACTTTCGGCGTATCGCGCTTGTGCGCCGTCAGCAGATCGGCGGTAACCGTCAGATCGCCGCTGACGGCTTTGGCGTTGCCTTTAGCCACATAGATGTTCTTCACCTGATGCCATTCAAGAGATTCATCGGCGGTAATTTCAACGGGTTCGGCCTTGGGGGCAGGGGCTGCCTTCTTTGGAGACGCGCCTTTAGCCTCGGCAACGCTCAAGCTGCCAAGCAGGATACATAACGCAATAATAAGGGCGCCAAGGCGCATGAATAACCTATACCTAGTGGTGTCCTTTATGGCTCAGAAATCCTTGCTTTAGGGTAAAGAGGTTTATCAGAATCCGGCCTTTAATGTAAACTAAGTACGGCTTTGGCCGGCCCCTTGATGATGACGGTATGCCCAGAATCCATAAAATGGAAGCCTACGCCGTTGATCGTGCCGAAATCCCCTTGAATTAACACGCTTTTATCGCCCCACGCCTCGCTGTTATTCAAGTTAACATGAAGCTCGTCCGTCGTGATCTGGTACCCATTGTCGCGGAAAATTTGCACATTGCCGCTAAGAAATACCTTTTTTTCGTTTTCATCGTATCGGCCAGAGTCGGCTTTGCCGTCGAGCCATGTTCCATTTTGCAGCGTAATTTCACCTTCGGGCTTTGAAAGATCGTAGACGCCATGCAGATGCGAAGGCCTTGTCGCCGTCGCTGCCGTCAACGAATAGGGCTGGTTTTTACTGTCCACGCCTTTAAAGCGCAGGTTGTCTATGGCCAGATCGGGGATGTTTTTGACGACATCCAGCATCAAAAAACTGGGCAATAATGAAGGCCAAATAAACAAAAGGAGAATAATCGCCGCCGCCAATCCGGGAAGCCAGACGCGTAAACGCCGGATAATTTCCGCCATATGGCTGTCACGCGCGCGGACGATGCGCTCGGTCAGGCGCGGACGGATAAAGTCCAGTCTTTCGGCAGGCGGTTCGTCAAACGGGGGTTCGCTCATATGCGGGATTTTAGAGCTTAAAACCTTAAAAAAACATCAAACAATGAGGTGGGGTAATTGCTACGGTTCCGGCGAAGTTTTTGGATTGGGGCTGCCACCTTTATCCAGGCATGTATTTCTTTTGTTTTGTCCTCTTAATAACCTGTGCTTTTCAAGCGATTTTGGATCTTCGTGACCAACCTGAACAGGAACAAACACTTCAAGCGTTTTGTCCAAATCAGTGTTTGAGAAGGACTTCAATATCTCGCGGCGATTGCTGGGATGGAGCTTGTTATAGATGCCTTCGCGCTGATAATAATGGATAATATTCGCAGCCTTATTCAGAATGGCATACCTGATGATGGGTATATCGCCGCCGAAGTTCTTGTCATAGCAGACGCCATTGACGTCTATGAAGCCTTTTTCAACCCCATCAATAAATACATTATGCAAGTCACACGCGACTATTTTGGTGAGGGTAGTGTGTGCTTCAGCATCGCTTTGATGAATTATTGTCATTCAAATATTCATCCGAAAAAATATAATTACTTTCGATAATGAATATATATTATAACCCTTTAGAAGGCGTTAATCTACGGGGGTATTACTTTCACTATATATAGTATGGGGATAGGAGACGAGCCTTACCCTTACTTATGTTCATGTTTTAAGCCCAATAGGCCGGTTCCGGGAACCTTTGCCGGACGCAAGTTTGCCTTGTGGTCGTATTCGGCACTTAGAATTGACCATAGGTATTCTGATTCAGAGCTAGCTACAGCCTCATTTTTTGCAGTGAGATTCTTCTCATCGGGCTTATTGAAATCAGCACCCATTTTCATAAGGAGATCAAAAGCAAATTTATGATTGTTCTTAATCGCTATTGATAGCAGCGTCGTCTTATATCCATGCTTTTGGCTAAAATGCAATTCATCAACATTAATGCCGCCTTCTCCAATAATCCTTTCAAAGAATTCACTTATGTCGCTTGCCACGGCATCTCCTAACGCGGTGCCCTTTTTCTCATCCGGCATAGTAAAATCGGCGCCCATCTTAATAAGAAGGTCGAAGGCCAATTTATGATTATTCTTGATCGCTATTGAAAGTAGCGACGCCTTATACCCGAGGTTTGAACTTTGATACAGCTTACCAATATCAACATGGCCAGCCTCAACAAACTTCATGAAATCTCCTTCATATCCTTTATCCAATAAATAGCCGTATGCATTTAATGCTTTTATGAAGGGAACATTGAGATCTTTGCTGACGTCGAGAGCGTTGCCCGGAACTGAGCCGTTAATATGAGGTTCCATATTCATTTTTGAATATCCCTTCGAATAATAATAGGTTTGCAATTTCAACATATAGACGGGGTATTCGTCAATCGCGGCATTACTTTCGTGTTTAATTATAAGGGGATAGGTTAATGGCCTTAGTCCGGCTTACGTACCGGCTTATGCGCAAAAATATCAACGTCGCGCCATCCGGCCACGTCCAGCTCGGCACGGACGGGAAGAAAAGCCATAACGCGGCTCGCCAAATCCGTGCGTTTCTCGCGCTCCAGCCTTTCGTCCAATATCGCTTTCATCTTGTGCAGATGCAGAACGTCGGAAGCGGCGTAGGCCAGTTGTTCCTTCGTCAGGGTAGGGGCTCCCCAGTCGGATGTCTGCTGCTCTTTTGATAAATCAATGCCGAGCAAATCGCGCGTGAGGTCTTTCAGGCTGTGGCGATCCGAAAACGTGCGCACAAGAACGGAGGCGATTTTCGTGCAATAGACCGGCGTCGGCATGACGCCGAGATAACGGTAAATCGTCGCGAGATCGGCGCGCGCGAAGTGGAACAGTTTGGTGACGTTGGCATCCGTCAGAAGCTTTTTGAGATTGGGCGCGTCGTATTGCCCCGCTTTGAACTGGACAAGATGCGCGTTGCCGTCGCCCGACGATAATTGAATGAGACACAGCCTGTCCCGATCCCAATTAAGTCCCATGGATTCCGTATCTATGGCGACGCAGTTGCCGAACGAGACTGAAGCAGGCAGATCGCCCGAATGGAGTGTGATGGTCATGAAATACACTTTGGTTGATTTGAGGGGGAATTGATAACATGCATTTTGATTAAGATCAAAATGCATGTTAGCCTCGCCATATCCTTCCTGTTTTTATGGGGTTCTTCTTGTTATCTCCTCTCGCCGTCAGTTGGGTCCTGTCCACCATTTCAGGCTATGGAATCTATGGTCTTCAAATTCTGCTGCAATACTTGCGGCGAGGGGGCGAAGCCAAGGATATTATCCTGACCAGCAAGGTCTCGGTCATGGTCCTGCCTCCTTTGGAGCAGGAAAAACTGAACTCGGTTTTCAATCTCGCCGTTAAACTTTCCGATTTCCTCAGGGAAAAGCCGGAAGAAAAACTTTTCTTTAAACATGCCGTCCTTCATGGATGCGGCAGCGATTTTTCCGGTTTTCAGGGACAAGACCGTATTTGGGGCAAGCCGAATGTCGCCTGCGCCGCCATCGAGCATTTGGTTTGCACGGATCACGGGCGCGCCATTTCAAAAAATTACGATATGTTTATCGCCATTTCGAAATGGAACGCCGATTACCTGAAAAGCCTGAACGTCGGCCCCGTTCACCTGTGCTATCAGGGCATCGATCCCGGATTTTTTTATCCGGCGCCCGGGTCTGGCCTCTATCGCGATCGCTTCGTTATTTTTTCGGGCGGAAAATTCGAATACCGTAAAGGACAGGACATTGTGCTTGCGGCATTCAAGCGTTTTTACGAAAAGCACAAGGACGCTTTGCTTGTGACGTGCTGGCAAAATCTGAATTTGCCGGATACGGCCGCTTTCGCCCTGGCCGGACACTGCGACGGTGTTCCTTTGGGACGGGCGGACAAAATAGGCTTGCAACTGACACAATGGCTTTTGAAACAAGGATTGCCTCAGGAAAGTTTTATTGACATTCCTTTCACGAACAATCTGGTGATACCTTCCATTTTGCGCGATTGCGATATGGCCGTGTTTCCGAACCGCTGCGAAGGAGGCACCAATCTTGTGGCAATGGAGGCCATGGCTTGCGGCGTGCCGACCTACGTTTCTTACAACACGGGACAGAAAGACCTTGTCGATCTGATCGGTTGCGGGGCGTTTAAGACGCAAGGCAAGGTCAAACCGTCGCCAACCATGCAATCCGTCGAGGACTGGGGCGAAACAACCGTGGACGAGGTTGTCGCCGCCATGGAATATGTTTATGACAATAGGGAGAAGGCTCGCCACGACGCGACCTTTATTGCCGAACGCATGAAGGATTGGTCGTGGAGCGCTCTTAATGAGAAACTGCTGACTATCGTTTGCAACGGAGAAAGATAAGAATGACTAAGCAGCTTGTTGCGATCGGCATTCCTTCGGGCGATACGGTGTGCGCCGATTTTGCGATGTCCCTTGCGATGCTGTGCATGAGCCCTGTGCCGCCCGTTGCGCTTGTGAACGCCAAATCTTCCCTTGTGCCCCTGGGGCGCAATCAATGCGTGAATGCGGCTCAAACGATGAAGGCATCGCACCTTTTGTTTTTGGACTCGGACATAGTTTTTCCGGCCGATGCTTTAAAACGCCTTATGGCGCATGGAAAAGATATTGTCGGCGCTTCATATTCGAAGCGCGCGGCGCCGTTTTATCCTTTGACGATATTGGAAAACGGCGAGCACGAGCACGTAACTTCCGGGTTGCAGCGCGTCAACTTATTGCCGACCGGGTGCCTTTTAATTCGCATGACGGTTTTTGACGCCTTAAAGCCGCCGTTTTTCAACCTGGAAACCGAAGGCGGGCAATTGCGCGGCGAGGATTATTATTTTTGCGAAAAGGCGCGAATGGCCGGTTTCGAGTTATGGTGCGACGGCGATCTTTCGTCGCAACTGGGGCATATCGGGCAAAAAGTTTATCGGATAGGGGATTAGAACGCTATAAATGAATCTTTAATAATGGCGGATTAGCCTTACTCCTCGTTCGTTTTTCATATTTGATTCTGCGTTGCATGATACGCCTTGCTTCATTCAGTTTATTATGCGCCTTAACGCTTGTGCCGGTTCCCGCGCATGCGGCAGGGGAATGCGACCCCGGCAAAACGTCGGGCTGCATTGAAAAATCGTGCGATCAGCTCGGGAAAACGGTTATTGATTTCGACAAACAGAATCTTTTGACATGCCTTTGCCAAAGCGCCGCATCGCCGTGCGTTCAGGTGTGGAGACCGATGACCAGCGATGTTTTGGCTTTCGGCACATTCGTATGCCCGGTCAACCAGTTTTTGACGGGCATCGTCAACGATAAACCTCAATGTACCGGCTTCGGCAGCGCAACCATAACTTGCCCCGCGGGAATACGCGCCTTTTCCAACGGAATACCGATATGCGGAACGCCGCAATATGCTCAATAGGAGATTTTGATCATGCCGACACGACGTCCTTTTGCCCTTGCCATTCCTTTATGCGCCTTTATCGCCTTTGCGTTCGTGTCGCCTGCAAAGGCGGCATTGCTTGGACAGCCGTGTCCCAACGAATTCGGCAAAACCAGAATGGATGAGGATAAGGCGAACCTTATTGCTTGCCTTTATGACGGCGCCAACCTTGTCTGGAAGCCCATGACGACGAAGAACACATCCATCACATGCGCGTCGGGACAGGTATTGACGGGAATCGCTTTCGGGCAGCCGGTTTGCTCGACACTTACTTTTTCGTGTCCGACAGGGCAGGTCATCACAAGCATTTCTAACGGCCAGCCAACATGCGGAACCGCTCAGACAATACCTGTCGTGAAAACGTGTCCGGCACAGGTTGTATTTTCGGGCGCATGCTCGGGCATTATGGGCGGCGTTCCGGTCAGCAGCGTTTCAAACGGCAAAGCTGAAATCGTCGGCGGAACGTCGCTAGTCATCACGGCACCTGTTGCGTCGGGCGGTAGCGTCGTTAATTGGAGCGCTCAATGCTACATACAGAGCGCGCAATGGTGGAGAAACGATCTATGGCCTCTTTACATCGGCCATTCGGTTTGCTCGGAAGGTTCCTGGAGATAAATTTTTCTTCTGAGTCGTCGGAGCGGCGTTTTTGACCCGGCATTTTTTGCCTAGTTGAAGCCATGTGTAGGCAATAAGTTCCCTGTAAGTTTTTTTGCTCTCAATAAAAATCAGTGGGTTATTGAGATCACAAAAGTGGCACGGTTTTCGCAGGGATGTACCGAATCGTTAAACATGTAACCCCAAGCCGTTAAAGATAAATTCACTTTTGGGGCACTATGTTCGGCGTAGTTAAACCCGCAGAAGGATTCTGCGATCAACCTCTGAAAGGAGTTCTAATATGGCTATTGGTGATATCTCCCTGACCTCGTCTGCTCGCGCAAACCTCACGGCTTTGCAGAACACGTCGTCACTGCTCGAAATCACGCAAAAGCATTTGTCCACCGGCAAAAAAGTCAATTCAGCTACGGACGATGCAACGGCGTATTTCGCGTCGAAAGGCTTCCTCAACACCGCTAACAACCTCGATACGGTGAAGAGCAACCTTTCAACGGCGCTTGAATCGGTGAACTCTTACACCAATTCAATTGACAGCGCCGCAGACGTCATTGCCCAGCTTAAAGGTCTTGTGACCCAAGCGCTCGGCACGACGGATACGTTGACCCGCTCTGGCCTCGCCTCGCAGTTCAACGCTCTGACGACCCAGTTAGATACCCTCGTCAACGACGCAACCTTCAACGGTACTAACCTGTTGAACAGTACGTCTTCGACGCTGGTCGTCTACTTCAACGCGGATAACACGACGTCCTTGACGATCAACGGTGTGAACATCACGTCGGCTGGTCTGCTTGGCGCCGGTAATACCGCCGCGAATGCGTGGGCCAACAACACCGACATTCAGACGTCGCAATCGTACTTGTTGACCGCTCTGTCAACACTGACGACGAATGCATCGAACTTCGGTGGTAACGCAACGCTGATTCAAACGAGACAGACTTTTACTCAAAATCTGATCACGTCGTTGCAGAACGCATCGAACTCGCTGACGGCCGCCGATACAAACGAAGAAGGCGCAAACTTGCAAGCTCTGCAAGCTCAAGCCCAACTCGGTATCGTGTCGTTGGGTGTCTCAGGAACGCTCGCAAGCGCGATCTTGAAGATTCTGTAATTATAAAGGGAGCAGGGCGGGCCTTTATCGGCCCGTCCTCTTTCTCTTTTTTATTATATTTTTCTCGAAGGAGTCGGGAACATGCCATTAAAAATTCGAGTCAAGCCAGAAGGCAAAATATTCGCCGGTGGCGCCGTCCTTAAAAACGTTGGCAATCGTCCAGCCGATCTTTTGATTCTATCCGACAGCCCTGTGCTTCGCGAAGGCTATATGATGAATATGGATCGTCGCGACGATTCGGATATTTCAAACGTTTATTTCCTGCTTCAGGTCATCTATTTGTTCAAAGGCAAAGATAAGCCGATGGATTCTCTTGTCATCGAGACCGTCAGGAATTTTGGCAAGCTTTATCCTGCATATACGTCTGAGGTTGATAAAATCATTGCTCATCTCGAAGCCAGAGAAAGTTTCAAGGCTTTAAGGGTTGCGCATGCCTTGCTGGCGCAGTATGAAAAGAGTGCTCACCCTTCTGCACACGTATCTACTCAATCCTCGTCATCATCTGTAGTGTCACACGATTTGGAGAAAGCTGATGTCGCCTAATCCCTATGAAAAGATCAGCATTTACGGGAAGAATCAGAAGGTTCAATCTGTTTCGGCGGATAATAGTCGCGATACGGACGCGCGGGCTTTGCTTGCATGCGCGAGTAAGCTGAATGACGCTAAAGAATTAATGAGTAGCGACGTTAAGTCCAAAAAATATCTAAAAATTTACGGCGATGCTCTTCGCAAGAATCAGAGGCTTTGGACGATTTTTCAAGTGGCGCTGACGGATCCGGAAAATCAGTTGCCTATGCCTTTGAAAATTACGCTTCTTAATCTGGGGCGTTATGTCGATAAGACAAGTTTCAGTGCCATGAGCAAGTTTACGCCGAGTCTGGTTGACAGCCTGATCAATATCAATCGCATTATTGCATCGGGACTAAGCAAACAGCCGGAAAAAAGCAATATAGTTTCTTCCCAAACGAGCGACCCCAATAATCCTTCTTCCTTGATGACTTCGGCATAACGATAAATTTGATAGCAGCTTATCGTGGAAGTGTTTGGCAATAAATTGTTAACTTCGGTACCCTAGTGTGAGAACGCAAGTCGATTCCCTCCTCGCTTTCCTTATGGATCCCTAATCCCACAAAAAAGGTCAGGAATAAAAGTCATGTCCAACATTTTTTCTTCCCTGAAGTCCGTTCGAATTACAGTTTCAACGAAGCTTGTTCTTCTTCTCATTATGACAGCGTTACTTGTAGGTGGTGCCGTTCTTGGCATAACGACCTATGTAACATTTAAACATGCGGAAGAAAGCGCGACCGCCGGTATCAATACCAATATGAAGGTTGCCTGGAATGAACTGAACAAAATCGGAGCAACCGTCCGCCTTGAAAACGGTCAGATGATGATCGGGGAAAAAGTTCTGAACGGCGCGAACGATATTCCGGATAATGTCGTCAAAATGGTCGGCGGCAGTGCGACGATTTTTATGAACGATGTTCGCGTTGCAACCAACATTAAGAAGGACGATGGGAGCAGGGCGGTCGGCACACCGCTTGCCAAAGGCCCCGCTTATGACGCCGTATTCTCGGGCAAGTCGTATCGCGGAACGGCAACTATTTTAGGCAAGCCTTTTATCGCCGGATACGATCCTATCTTTGACGAATACAAGAAAGTCATCGGCATTTTGTTCGTCGGCATTCCGATGGAACAATTTTATGCCGCCGTGGATAATTCTATCATGTGGGGCGTTATCGGCAGTCTTTCCGTCGGTCTTCCTGTGATTTTAATCATGCTTTTCATTGGTTACCGCAAGATTGCGGCACCCATTAGAAAAATTACGGACATTATCGGCGCTTTGGCCTCAGGCAATCTGATGATTGACGTTCCGGAGCCGTCGTCGAGGGACGAAATCGGCGATTTGCTGAAAGCTATCGGAACTTTCAAAACCAACGCTTTGAAAATGGAAGCGATGGAAAAAGAGCAGAAAGAGCAGGAAAAGCGGACGGCTGAAGAACGTCGTAAGCTTATGAACAAGATGGCCGATGATTTTGACAACAGCGTCAAAGGCGTCGTCAATACTGTTTCTGCCGCCGCAACCGAAATGCAAAGCAGCGCCAAATCAATGGCGGCTATTGCTGAAGGTACGAGCAATCAGTCGTCGGCTGTTGCCTCAGCGGCCGAAAAAACGTCTACAAACATTCAGACCGTCGCTTCGGCTGCCGAAGAGCTTAATGCGTCTATCGGAGAAATTGATCGGCAGATTGGGGAATCCGTTAAGGTCGCGGGCGAATGTATGACGGAAGCCGAAGCTACGGGTAAAGTGATGCAATCGCTTAGCAAGTCTGCCGAAGACATCGGGAACGTCGTCAAGTTGATTGAAAGCATCGCGAGCCAGGTCAATCTTCTTGCTCTTAACGCTACGATTGAAGCGGCGAGGGCCGGTGAAGCAGGTAAGGGCTTTGCCGTTGTCGCCAGCGAGGTCAAAAATCTGGCTAATCAGGTTGGCCATGCCGCGCAGGATATTACGTTGCAGATCGGCGGCATTCAGGAGAAAACCGGGCAAGCTGTATCAACGATCGAGACCATTACGGCGACTATTCGCCGGATTAATGAGATATCGACGGCTATTGCTGCCGCCATTGGTCAGCAAGGCACCGCGACGAAAGAAATTTCGCGGAGCATTCAGGACACGGCACAGGGCACGAAAGAAGTCACGAGCAATATTTCCGGCGTGACAAAATCGGCTGCCGAGACCGGCACGGCTTCTACACAACTGCTCGATACGGCAAGTCAGCTGGCTCGCGAGGCTGAATCGTTACGTCGCGTTGTCGAGGACTTTGTCAGCAACGTCAGAAAAGGGTAGGGTATAGTCTCTATTGCCAATAAAAAAGGCGCTTCCATTATAGGAGGCGCCTTTTTGTATCCGAAACAATAAAAGTTATTGCCGTGGCCGCCTGTCCTTGTTTTTTTGCGCAAGTCTTTGCGGACGGCTGGACTTTTCGCCCGTCATCTCAGCATAAGCATCGCCAAGTTTTTCTTCCAAGCCGGGAACGGCGCTGACAGCTCTTACCGCCATTTCGGAGCATATTTGTTTTAACAACTGTTTTCTGGCGTATTCATGCTGCTCAAAACTGTCTTCCTGACAGTTTATATAGGTGTGGAGCATCTTTAGCCCCATATTCCAGTGATAGATGTCTCCTTTCCACCTTTGAATCTTTTTTGCCACGACGGCAGGGGTGATGTTATCCGACTTGAACGTTTTATTGTTCAAGAAGGTATCGATGGCGTTATTTTGAGCGGACTTGTTTTTTGAAATCAATTTTTCTGCCAGATCGTCTATTTCATAAATTAATATGTCGAAATTGAAACCGCCGTTTTGCGTCGCCAACTGATCCATCTTTGTATAAGAAGCATACTTTATCCCAAGGCGACGGGGTTGATCGGATTGAATTTCATATATCGCCGATTTTCCGGGACGATTGACTTTCTCTGACGTCATTTTTGAATATACGTCTCCCAGCTTTTCTTTAAGGCCGGGAATATCCTGCACGGCTCTTTTTACCGTTCTGCTGAGGACAAGCTTGAATAGATATTTCTTCGTATATTCAAAATTGAGGCTGCTATCATCAAGACATTCAATATAGGCATGCAGCATTCTCAGGCCGGTGTTCCAATGGTTGATGTCTCCATGCCATTTGGGGAATTTTTTTAACTTAAGAGCGTCGGATATGTTGTTTGATTTAAATATTTTTCTTTTCAGAAAATTTTCAATCGCCAGATCCCTTGCGGATTTATCTTCCTTCATCAGGCTGCCGGCAAATACGTCCACATGTTGTATGAAAACCTCGAAATCGAATTCGCCGCTATGCTTGGAAAGTTGTCCCATCCTCATATACGAAGAAATTTTTACCCCAGCCGGGTAGAGCGGGTTATTAGGGCGGCCCGTAGTCATTCAATCGTCTCCATAACTGTATTTGTTTAAATTTACGCCGCATCATATGTGCGCGCTTCCGCATTATTCATATTTCAGTTGCCGAGCACCACATCAAATAATGCTTTCATGGCGCGTATGGCAAGGAAGGGGCGTGGTTATTGCCTTATTATATTGCGTTTTCCTGCCCATGAAAGTCGCATAAGATATATTATGTTAAATCATGGGTTGGTAAGAGGGGGCATCTGCAGCCTTTTTAAATTACCCTCATAATACGCATAACCGTTGCGAAGATCCTTGACGATGCTAAGCGGCGCTCCCAAACGTTCGACGCGGATAATCTCATCCCCCGGCCGCATGTTCTGGCATTGCCAGCGTGTCGTGGATAAAAAGAACTCAGCCGGTTCATTAGCGACGACCGGACGGAAATTTGGAGGCAGATATATGGTCGCCGACGATCTGGGGCCGCATATGGCGACCTTGTATATCTGCCCGGCCGGTATGCCGCCCTCAGCAGCCACAAAGGCCTGAAGCTTCGTTGCCGCCTCTTTAAACGACGAGCCCCAGTAATCGGCCTCATACTTGCCATACGCGCCGCGCACGCCGCCGATAAACTGGTTTGCGTAGATGTATTCATACGGATGAAGCTTCGCGATAACAAAGACCTGCATCGCAAGCGACGCCACAAATATAATGACTAGCGCAACACGAGTTGCGCACCGCGATGTCGCAAGCATAAACAACTCGTACGCCGCCATTGCCGCAATGACGCAAGCCAATGGAATGACGAACAAAAAATGCCTGACAGCGTCATATAATGCCGGATGTCTGATCGTTGCGTACAAAACGGGAACAAATATCATGAGAAGGATAAGGGATAGGCTTTGCTTCCGGCTTATCGCCATAGGCCGCCATAGTTGGGGCAGAAAAAGAACAAAGCTGATAAGAAGAAGGATCAGTATTTCCGGCAACTGGATGGCAAAATAGCTTGGTACATATGTCCAAGGCAGCTCTGTCGAGCGATAAATGGTGCCGTCCAGCAACACTTCGACATCTTGGGGAAAATTGCTGAATTCGGAAAGCGCGCGAAGCGGATTTGAAAGGGGATTCTGCTGTGCCCACGGCCAGAAAACCAGCATGATGGCGTGGGCAAGAAGAGCCACAGGCAAGACGATGCGCCAGGAACGACTAAAAATGTCCGATGCAACGGCACGCCATGTCTTGGAATTACGGTTTCGGACGAGAGGGAGAAGGGCCACTAGCCCCATCGGCGCAAGCCAGAAGGCGAAAACCATGACGCCCCCTACCCTTACGCCAAGCGTCAGACCCAAAATAATCGCCAGTTTGATAAGCGTCGGAAGTTTTGGATTTTCGTAAGAGCGCGACATGTAATAAATAGTCCAGACAATGCCTGCGGCAAAGGGAATGTCTTTCGGATTGTTGAACATGTGACCGTAATAAGACGGCACAAGAGCGCATAAAACGAGCGCCAAAAAGCCTACGGCGTCGCCTCCCATAAAGCGTCCAAGTTTCCACGTCCCCCACAATCCCAATAGACCAAAAAAGGCGTTCAGCAGGTGGCGCGTGTCGTAGATAAAAAAGGGCGTGTATGAATCAATGATCGAGGCTAGTGCGTCAAATAATCCGCCGTATAGATAGAGGTTAAATAGTTGATCAAAACCTGTGTCCTTAAAGCCGGATTTGTAATAATCGGCAATCGCAAGGCCGTATTGGCTTTGCAGCTCTTCATCCCATGTAATGCCGTAGTCGAGAAACGTGCGGACGGCAATAAGCGCCAAGACGACAAAGACGCCATAGGCCGCTATACGAAATGTTTTGTCAGGAATTAGCAATTAATCACCAGTCCGTCGTGCGCAGGAAGTATTCCATCCGGCAAAATTCTGGCAAGCCTGTCGTAGTCAATCGTGTGGTTGAGGTGCGTCAAATAGGCGCGTTCGGGTTTGATTGCACCGATCCATTTAAGGGCTTCGTTCACGTTAAGATGGGTCGGATGGGCTTTTTCGCGCACGCAATCGAGAATCCACGTCTTTACGCCGCGCAAGGTTTCCACGGCTGTTGCATCGAAATCGTGGACATCCGTAGAATAGGCAAAATCACCGAAACGAAAACCGAGCGACCGTATGGTTCCATGATTTTGATAGAACGGGCGCACGACAATCGAGCCGATGGTGAAATCACCGGTAATTTCATGCTGCGTTACGACGGGTTTATAAAGGCCGGAGCCGTTAAATATGTAGCCAAACCCCTTATTAAGCTGAAGCATCGTCATAGGGTCGGCGTAGATGTCTATCGGCTTCTGGATAAGCCACATGACACCACGCAGTTCATCAATGCCATGGCAGTGGTCTGCATGCGCGTGTGTGTAAAGCACCGCATCTAGTTTTTTAAGCCCGCAGGACAACAACTGCTGGCGCATGTCGGGCGACGTATCTACAAGAATGGTCGTATCGTCGTTTTCGACCAGAATTGAAGCTCTCGTACGCCGATTGCGCGGGTTATCGGGGTCGCAATCGCCCCAACGGCCACCGATCAACGGCACCCCCCCCGAAGAACCGCATCCAAGCACTGTAACCTTCATTTCAACGCCTCCGGCGGGCACTTTCTGAACAAACGGAAAAAATTGACCGTCGTCTGCCGCGCCATTTCGTTTAATCCCATGCCCTTGGTCGTCGCCAGCGCTTCTGCCGTTTTGACAACATAAGCGGGCTCGCAGATCTTGCCGCGATAAGGTTCTGGCGCCAAAAACGGCGCATCCGTTTCGACCAAAAGCCTGTCAAACGGGATGTCCCGCGCGACATAGCGCAGCTCTTCGGATTTTTTGAACGTCAACATTCCGGAAAAGGAGACATATAGACCCAGAACAAGCCCCTCTTCGGCCAAAAAACGGCGCGAACTGAAGCAATGGAGAACGCCGCTGTTGCAACCTTCTTCCTTGAGAATGCGAAGCGTGTCTTCCTCGGCATCGCGGCTGTGGATGATAACCGGAAGATCGGCTTCTTTCGCGGCACGGATATGATTGCGGAAACTTCGTTCCTGCGCATCGCGAGGCGACCTGTCGTAAAAATAATCAAGACCAGTCTCGCCGATAGCGATAGCCTTAGGGTGCTGCGCAGCCTCAACAAGCTCCTCAACGGTAATCTCTTCGCCAGGCTCGCTGACATGGTGCGGATGGACGCCTAGAGAAAAGAACACGTCAACATTCTGCTCTGCCGTTGCGCGAAGAGAAACGAACTCGTGCCGACGCGTGCACACATTGAGCATACGCCCAATACCCGCGTCGCGGGCTCGCGCAAGAACGCCTTCGCGGTCTTTGGCAAGCGCGGGAAAATCAAGATGGCAATGGCTGTCTATAAGCATCGGGCGCTAGAATCGCGTATTAAAACCAACGGTTGAGAAGATTATGCCTATCTCTTCCGCCTGTCTACCGTGGTTAGTGACAAACTATAGCTTAACCTGACGCTGGTTATGTTTGCTATCGCACACGGGTTTATCCGGCGAATACTGCTTATTTATTACGTTAATTCTTTTGCTAATTCTTCTTCTGACATTGGGGCTGTTGGGGCCGCACATATTATTATGATCAGGCGCCTTTGTCTTTTTGCCTTTGGTATCAATGATCACTTTCAAAGCGTTTTCATAATATCTGGTGGTTTCTTGCTTGGTTCTGTTTTCTTCAATTGACGCAAAAAACGCATCCATGGAAAGATCTTCCATGAGGCCTTTGCCGGGAGCCCAACACGCCGAAAGTAAAAATAATTCCGGTTGTGTTTGCGGGTCATATTTTCTGATTATATCGACAAGGCGCCCGGGGCCGTTTTTCCCGCGAATGCTATTGGGGCTTGTCTCATGAAGAACGTCGATGAACGTGAGCGCTCTTATCGGTTTATCGTTATCGAATTTCGGAATTTTATTAATTTCCGCAAATATCATATCCGTAGCATTCTTTTCAGCCTCTTTGTTGAAGAGAAACGAATGATCGTTTGTCATTAGCAGGTTAATGTTATTCAGTATTTGTTCAAACTCTGCTTCTCTCCGCACACTCAACTTCAACGAACGGATTTTATGGCATAAAAGTTTTTTATAAGTTCTAAAGACACCAAGAACACTATTGACCTGCATTATATAACCCCACTCTTTACTAATTGACGCCGCATGCTAGTGGACGGCGGTCATATATCAAAACAAGAAAAATGCTTTCAGACAGAAAAGATTTTTCGCCATATGCTTCGGGCGCTACCTAAAATGGGTAGCACCCGAAAATTCGTCGCATATAAACGACAAGGATTACAGATTATATGGAGCCGGCGGCCAGTTTAACCTTGAGCCCATCGAGGTCTTTCGTGAACACAATCTGGCAAGCAAGGCGTGAATCCGGCGTTACGTCAAACGCACCGTCAAGCATGCCGATTTCTTCCTCGCTCGGCTCGGGCAATTTGGCTTTCCATGCCGGGTCCACATAAACATGACACGTCGCGCAGGCGCAGGAACCGCCGCATTGAGCCAGAATGGGCACGCCGCCTTCACGGATAATTTCCATGATCGTCCAGTCCTCGGTCGCTTCGAGTACGTGTTCTTTGCCTTGCATATCTGTGAGAAATATTTTCATTTGTTTATTCCACTTTCTGTCTTTGTCTTTGTTCTACGCCGCATTCTTTCCAACGCCAAGTTTTCCCTGAATGTCGCTGCTGGACGTTGTATATTGAAAACGATACCGTTTGTCCGGATGGATGTATAAAAACGCCTTTCTGGCCATCAAAGCGGCTTCATGGAAGGCCGACAGGATAAGCTTCATCTTGCCCGGATAAACGTTGATGTCGCCAATGGCGAATATCGTAGGCTCGCTCGTTTCAAAATCCGCCGTATTCACGGGTATCAGACTGTCCTGCAAAGTCAGACCGAAATTCGCCACGGGGCCAAGCTTCATCGTCAGGCCATAGAAAGCCAGAACGGTATCGCAGGCAACGTTCGTCGTGTTTTTGGCGTCGTCAATAAGAGAGAGGCTTTGTACTTGCCCATCAGCGCCGTTTATCGCCGTTATATTGGCGATTTTAAGATCCATCTTTCCGGCTTCGACAAGCGCGCGCATTTTGGCGACGCTGTCGGGCGCAGCGCGGAATTCGTTGCGGCGATGAATAAGCGTTATGCGCTTGGCGATCGGCTGAAGATTGAGCGCCCAATCGAGCGCCGAGTCCCCGCCTCCGGCAACGATGAGGTTCTTGTCTCGGAAAGATTCTTTCTTGCGAACGGCATAAAAGACCGACTTACCTTCGTATGCTTCAATGTCCTTGATCGGCGGGCGCTTGGGCGTAAAGCTGCCGCCTCCTGCCGCTATGACGACAATCCGCGCATCAATTACCGTTCCGGCGTCCGTTTCGATGCGCCATTTTCCGTCCTGCAGTTTCGTCAGTTTTTCGGCCATCTGTCCCAGATGAAATACGGGTGAAAACGGCTCAATTTGCTTCATTAAACGTTCGGTCAGTTCCGTCCCCGTGCAGACCGGAACCGCCGGTATATCGTATATGGGCTTTTCGGGATAAAGCTCGGCGCACTGGCCGCCCGCTTTATCGAGAATGTCTATGACGTGGCATTTGATGTCGTTGATGCCGAGTTCAAACACCGCAAAAAGGCCTGCCGGCCCTGCACCTATGATTACCGCATCCGTTTGAATAGCCGTTGATTCAGTCATTACCCGATGTCCTCGTATTTTATCCAAAAAGCGTCTTTAGCCGAATGGGGACGCCCCTTCAAGTGTTTCTCAAGCTCCCGTATATTTTGGCTCGCGCTTGCCCGCAGATGCCTTCATCCCCTCACGAAAATCGAAGGTTCTCGTAACGGACGTCCAGGCCGAGGCTTCTTGCGACAATTGAGTGTTTAAATCCTGCTCAAAAGACTTGTTGATAAGCCTTTTTGTAGCCCCCAGCACTCGCGTCGGGCCTTTGGCCAGACGTTCGGCAAAAGCCATTGCCTGCGCTTCAAGCGCGTCGTTTTCGACCAAACGGGTTATCAAATGCAGCTTTTCAGCCCTGTCAGCGTCAAAATCCTCGCCTAATAGAAGCAGCTCGTTGGCGTGCGCCATGCCGATCTTGCGCGGCAGGAAGAACGTCGTGCCGCCGTCCGGAATCATCGCATACTGTGTTGTGCCGGCGTTGAAGGTTGATCTTTTCGTCGCAACCACAATATCGCTTGCAAGCATAAAACTGAGCCCTGCCCCCGATACGCGCCCGTCAACAGCCGAAATGACCGGCCTGTCCATGGCCATCATTTCGCGTATGCAAGAATAGAAAAACTGAACCCTATGAGAGATTTGCTCTTGGACGGCGTTGATGTCTCCGGCAAAACCGCTCATATCTTGCCCGTCCATATAGATATTGTTGGCTCCGCGCAAAAGAAGAGCCCGCAATGAACGATCTTCATTGATTGATTTGAGCTTGGCCGATAGCTCTTTGGCCATGGACGTCGTAAGGGCGTTCCGCGCCTCGGGACGGTTAAAAGTAACGATAAAAACAGAACCGCGCGTTTCAAATAGGACTTCTGCTGCCATAGGATTTTCCTCCGGTCATGATGTGTACCCTAACTTCCTTGCGGCGGCAAAAGAAAATCAATAGAATATGGCATGCCTTCTTTGGAAATCATCTTTGAAATTCAGCGCATTGGCGCCATTGTCCGCGTTTCGGCCATCGAAGCCGAAAACGGAACTGAGGTCGTTTTTCAAGCTCCGGCTACGACAAGCAATGAGGATCTTAAAAGACTCGCGACCAACAAACTTAAGTACGTGCTGAAACGGCAGGCCGCCAAAGAACACGATTTTTATACGAAAAAGTGATTTTTTGTGTTTTTTCGACGTTTTCCAAAGCTTAACGTTGCGTTAGAGAAATCATGCGAAAGTAACATCTTGCTTGATTATGGGGCTAACCTCGGTTAACAGTTGCCCCCCTCTACGTCCCCTTCGTCTAGAGGCCTAGGACATTACCCTTTCACGGTAGTAACACGGGTTCGAATCCCGTAGGGGACGCCAATTAAAAAATAGAGGCTTTTAGCCCCCTTTTTTATTGGCATCGCGCTTTCGCGCGTTCGAAACCGTAGGGTTCGACAATTTTCGGAAGCGACCGAGCGATAGCGATGGGCGCGACCAGAAAATTGCCTCGGAGCAAGCGCATTAGCGCGCAGCGAGAACATCCCGTTGGGGATGCTATATACTGATCCGCCTAAGCCTTAACGCGTTTGTTATTACAGATACTGAACTGAATGCCATCGCAGCACTGGCTATAACGGGGCTGAGAAGGATTCCGAAGAATGGATACAAAACTCCCGCTGCCACTGGGACTCCAAGGCTGTTGTAGATAAAGGCAAAAAACAGATTTTGACGAATATTACGCATAACAGCATTACTTAAGCGACGTGTGCGGACTATACCCATCAAATCTCCTTTGACTAAGGTAATCCCTGCACTTTCCATCGCAATGTCGGTTCCGCTTCCCATGGCAATACCAACGTCGGCAGTAGCCAAAGCCGGAGCATCGTTAACGCCATCTCCTGCCATTGCAATTTTACGGCCTTTTTGCTGCAAAAGCTTGACGATTTCAGCCTTGCGGACAGGCAGAACATCGGCTTCGACTTCATCAATACCGAGTTTCATTGCTACCGATTGAGCCGTTGTTGAGTTATCACCCGTCACCATGACAATATGAAGACCTTCTTGTTTCAAAAGACGTATGGCTTCCAATGTTGTCGATTTAATGGGATCGGCAACGACAATAATTCCTACAGCACGACCTTCGACAGCGAGCAGCATCGCCGTTTGCCCCTCGGATCGGAATGGCTTTGCCTTTTGTTCTAGCAAATCAACATTAATATTCATGGATTTCAATAAGGCGGCATTGCCAAGAATGACTTTTTTACCGTCAACCACGCCGGATACGCCCTTACCCGTTATGGATTCAAAATTTTCAGCAGCAGACAGTTCAATTTTTTTATTTGTTGCATCCCGCACGATGGCTTCTGCAAAAGGATGTTCGCTGCCGCGTTCAAGACTAGCGGCAAAATACAATAAATGGGGCTCATCAATATTCCCGAATGTAACAAGTTTAATGAGTTTTGGTTTTCCCTCGGTTAAGGTTCCGGTCTTGTCAATAATCAGCGTATCTACTTTTTCAAAGGTTTCCAATGCTGCTGCATCGCGGACTAATATACCTGCACGCGCGGCACGGCCTGTTGCAACCATGATGGATATAGGCGTGGCAAGGCCAAGGGCACATGGACATGCTATAATAAGAACGGCAACCGCATTAAGCAGTGCATAGGCAAACCTTGGCTCTGGGCCCCACAGTCCCCACGCTAGCGCGGTTAAGGCAGATACAACTACAATGACAGGAACAAAACAACTGGCAACGCTATCGGCAACGCGTTGGATGGGCGCGCGGCTATGCTGTGCCTTGCCCACAATTGCCACTATTTGTGCCAACATTGTGTCGGCACCAACACGTTCAGCACACATAATCAGACTGCCGGTTCCATTGAGCGTTGCCCCCGTTATCTTGTCGCCCTTTTGTTTCTCGACCGGCATTGACTCTCCGGTTAACATTGACTGATCAACAGCGCTCGATCCCTCAAGCACTGTGCCATCAACCGGAATTTTCTCCCCCGGACGCACGCGAAGACGGTCTCCCTTTTTGACTTCACTGACAGGAACGTCACTTTCACTGCCATCTTCATGAATCAGACGGGCTACTTTTGGTGCAAGATCAAACAAGGCGCGTAATGCGCTGTTAGTTCGCGCCCGCGCGCGCAATTCCAAAACCTGACCTAACAACACTAAAGTTGTTATAACTGCTGCAGGTTCAAAATAGATATCGGGGATTTTGCCGGTGAGTTTCTCGAACCAACCAGGGATGAAAGTTACTGTAACGCTATACCCATAAGCTATCCCGACGCCGAGGCTAATAAGCGTAAACATATTCAGGCTGCGGTTTACAATAGATTTTCCGCCACGTTGAAAAAAGGGAAGCCCGCACCACAAGACAACAGGCGTTGCAACAACAAATTGAAACCACCGCATCACATTATCGCTTACGCTTCCATAAATGTTCGAAATAAAATGAGGCGCCATTACCATTATCAGCAATGGCACAGATAAAGCCAATGCGATCCAAAAACGAATGGTCATATTGGCGAGTTCAATATCGGGCTCATCGGTTAGCGCAACCGTTTCAGGCTCAAGGGCCATTCCACAAATTGGGCAATCTCCAATCCCAATTTGCCGCACCTGTGGATGCATGGGGCAAACATAAATTGTGTCAGGCGATACAGATGATTGAAAGTTATTTTGGCGTTCTTGATGACAGCAACAATGACAATCATCGGCATTATGTTGATGATGGCGTGTAGGAATTCGATGATCCTTCATAATTGCCTCCCGCAGGTTTTTTAGCTTAGGCTGAATTATAAAAAAACAAGCGTATAAACACTTTTGTCAAAACAAAGGAAACGGTGACTTGTTTTATCAGCGTAGCACAGGGAAGAAATTTCATAGTCAGTTTCACTTATCATGCAATACGGGCCTATGTAAGTTTGCGCCCTAACGCTTGATTATACATATAAAAATCTTCGACCTTTTCCTTTAGTATCTACACTCACACTTATCTGATAAATTCCTAAAGGACACGCCATTCAGGAAACATGAAAACGTTGTGTATTTCACTCTTACTTTCCAGAAGGAGAGAAAAATGAAGACAATCACATACGCCGCAATACTGTTAGCTTTCATGGTCGCTGTTTTTTCAAGTACGGGCTACGCCCAACAGCAAAGCCCTTCCGGACAGGGCGGTTCGTATGGAGGTCCTATGATGATGGGATGGGGGCAGCGCATGATGGGGTGGGGATCCTCAGGCCCTGGCGGTTGGTACTGTCCCTGGATCGGTAGCGGTCATCGTTATGGACCAAACGGCCAGAACACCTATAATGAGAACGGTGAAGCCCTGACCAAAGACCAAGCTCAACAGATGTTGAAAGATCGTATTAAGGGCAATCCAAATCTTAAAGTAGGCGAGCTGGCAGATAAGGGAGACTTTTACGAAACCACCATTGTGACCAACAAGGAAGGCGCATTAGTTGAGAAAATCCAGATAGACAAGAAAACAGGTTGGTTCCGTAACGTTCAATAAAAACTAAGCGCACGACTGTTGTCTTCCGTTAAACAACGGAGGGTGGGATTTGTTCGCTCGAATCTTAGCTTTTTTCAATGGCAAGCCCCTTATTTAGGGGCTTTTTGATTAGCTTCGCGCCCTTTTCGCGTTAGAAACGCGTATATTAGTTGTCATATAGATATAGATTAATAAACTGACATAATACGAATATGGCCATCGGTTATTGTGCCGGTATACATGCAGCAGAAAGCCCTGACATGAGCGAGACAAATGTGAAACTTATTATATACGCTCAGAAGCAAAGGGCTGAGTTATTCGTCAACGAGCGACTTATCAAAACCTATATCGTTTCGACGGCGGCAAATGGATTGGGATGCGAAAGCGGCTCGAACAAAACTCCGATTGGCCTTTTCAGAGTATCCGAAAAATTCGGCGCAAATGCCTTGCCGGGCACTGTTTTC
>JBAZLX010000013.1:0-21652 GCA_041650075.1 Bdellovibrionales bacterium
TGCTGTCGGAGCAGCTGCGGCAGGGGTGGGCGTAGAAGCAGGGGCGGGAGCAGGAGTCTCTGCGGCAAAAGCAGGCGCTGCCAAGGAGCCCAGAAGGACTGCAGCGGCGAAAAGCGTTTTTTGGGACATGTTTGGGAATCCTCTAAGTGTTGGAATTGGAGCGGAAACCTGAAGTCTAGGCTTTAAGAGCTAGCGACTCTTGATAAAAACATCAAGCGTTAGAAATACGGCAGGAATAGGGCGATGGAGGACCTAAATTTGAGCTTTGAGGGTAATAGCCATCTCTTTTCGAAAGTATTCTGGAGGAAGGAAAGCCGTATGCCCATCTCTGTTTTGTTAAAGCCATTTTAACCCTTGGCGACCAAATATTAAGAACAAGCCCTTTCCCGAGTTGATTCCCCATGAATTTCATTATTGGCACGATAGTCCTCTTCGTCTGTACTCTTGGCGGGTACGCTGCCGAAGGAGGTAGCCTTGCAGTGTTGGGCCATGCCGCGCCCATGGAACTTGTCATCATGGGCGGGACGGCATTGGGCGGTTTTATCATCGCCAATCCTTCGGTTGTCATTCGCCGGACGGGCAGAGGATTAGGGTTGTTGCTGAAGAAGGCCAAGTACAACAAGGCGTCTTATATCGAGCTGTTGTGCATGATGTACCAGCTATTCAAGTTGGCCAAAACCAAAGGGTTGTTGGCGCTGGAACAGCACATCGAAAACCCCGAACAAAGCACGCTCTTTTCCCAATTCCCCGGTTTTCAAAAAAACCATCATGCCGTCAGTTTTTTGTGCGACTACTTGCGCCTCGTCACGCTGGGTTCGGATAAGCCGTATGAGCTTGAAGCCCTGATGGACGAAGAACTAGAAGTTCATCACAACGAATCGGCGGGAGTCGTCACGGCAGTCACAACGGTAGCCGACGCAATGCCTGCTATCGGCATCGTCGCCGCCGTTCTTGGCGTTATTAAAACAATGGGCTCGATTTCCGAGCCGCCGGAAATATTGGGCGGCATGATCGGCGGCGCCTTGGTCGGAACCTTCATGGGCGTGTGGTCGTCCTACGGCATGATTGGCCCGATTGCCAATTCGTTGACCTCGACTTATGCAGCCGAAGCCAGGTATCTTCAATGCATAAAAACGGGATTGTTGGCGCATTTACAGGGCTTTGCCCCGTCAATTTCTGTTGAATATGCGCGAAAGACGCTTCTCAGCGAGGTCCGTCCCACCTTTATCGAGCTTGAAGAGGCGACATCGGCCTTACCCGCGCCAACGATGTAAGTAAGGGGTGCTTTTATGGCTGACCAGCCAGTCATTATCATAAAAAAGATAAAAAAAGGAGGTCATGCCGGGCATCATGGTGGCGCGTGGAAGGTTGCCTATGCCGACTTCGTGACCGCCATGATGTCGTTTTTTCTGCTTCTGTGGCTTCTCAACGTGACGACCAGTGAGCAGCGCGCAGGGCTAGCCGAATATTTTTCTCCGGCGGGCATATCGAAGAACGATTCATCCGGAGCCGGCGGAATGTTCGGCGGATTGTCAATTACGTCTGTTTCCGGTGGAGAAATGGCCGACAGATCGCCGCCGTCGAATCTGCAAGCCACTATACCAACTATAGGTCAGGGAGAAGAGGGCGAGGAGGACATTGCCGGTACAGGGCAGGGGGAAGAACTTCGGAAAATCAGGGAGGACAAAAGTGCCGAGGCAGCCTCCAAAGAAACAAAAGCAATGGCTGCCGAAGTGAGGCAAGAAGAAGAAGTATTCAAAATAGCCGAACAGGAATTAAAACGAGCAATTACAGAAAGCCCCGGATTGAAAGCCTTTGCCGATCAGATCGTGATAGATCGTACGCCTGAAGGATTGCGCATTCAGATCACAGATCGCGATAAACTCTCTATGTTTCCATCGGCCAGCGCAATACCTTATGAACGCGGCAGGGATTTGATGATGATGATCGGTAAGGTTATTGCTCGAGTGCCGAACAAAATTTCAATTTCCGGCCATACCGATGCAACTCCCTTTGTCGTTGGATCGCGGCGCGATAACTGGCTGCTTTCGTCGGAGAGAGCCAATACTTGCCGCGAATATATTGTCAAGGCAGGCGTCAACGAAAACAATATTGTCCGCGTTTCGGGTCTTGCCGATCGCGACCCCTTTACGGCGAATCCTATGGATCCCCGCAACCGCCGTATCAGCATCGTTTTGTTAAGGAGGTCTTTGACTCAGGCTCCTTCGCCGCCAATTCTCCAGCCGTCGCCTGTTGCAGCTCCCTGAAAAATCTCATAATTCTTAAAAATACTTCTTTTTCCCCATTGTACAGTTTCAAATCCTCCCTATATTACCTTTCATGAGAGGGCAAAACAGCATAGGCCCTTGATCTGAAAGGAATAATTAAAATGTCAAAAGTTATCGGCATCGATCTCGGAACCACAAACTCATGCGTTGCCGTTATGGAAGGCTCAAGCACGACCGTCATCCATAACTCGGAAGGGTCGAACACGACGCCTTCGATTGTGGCGTTTACCAATTCAGGCGAACGTTTGGCCGGACAATCCGCCAAACGTCAGGCCGTTACCAATCCTTCGAACACTTTATATGCGATTAAGCGCCTTATCGGCCGCCGTTTCGAAGACCCGATGGTTCAAAAAGACATCGGATTGATGCCCTACAAGATTATCAAGAACAGCAACGGCGATGCGTGGGTTGAAGCGGGCGGTAAAAACTATAGTCCATCGGAAGTATCGGCTTTCATTTTGATGAAGATGAAAGAAACGGCGGAAGCCTATTTGGGGCAAAAGGTGACGCAAGCCGTCATCACCGTTCCGGCCTATTTTAACGACAGCCAGCGTCAGGCCACAAAAGACGCGGGCAAGATCGCAGGACTCGAGGTCTTGCGCATCATCAACGAACCGACGGCTGCGGCGCTTGCCTATGGCATGGAAAAGAAGAAATCCGGAACGGTCGTGGTTTACGACCTTGGCGGTGGCACGTTCGACGTATCGGTATTGGAAATCGGCGACGGCGTATTCGAAGTCAAATCGACCAACGGAGACACGTTCCTCGGCGGCGAAGATTTTGACGCGCGCATTATGGATTTTCTGTGCGATGAATTCAAAAAAGAGCAGGGCATTGATTTGCGTTCGGATAAGCTTGCTCTGCAGCGTCTGAAGGAAGCGGCTGAAAAGGCCAAGATTGAACTGTCTTCTTCTGTCCAGACGGAAGTGAACCTGCCCTTTATTACGGCGGATCAAACGGGACCGAAGCATTTGTCAATCAAGCTGACACGTTCCAAACTGGAATCTCTTGTTGACGATTTACTGCAAAAGACGATCGAACCGTGCCGTCTGGCATTGAAGGACGCGGGTATTAAGGCCTCAGACCTCAACGAAGTTATTCTTGTCGGCGGCATGACCCGTATGCCTAAGGTTATTGAAATCGTTAAGGACTTTTTCGGACGCGAACCGCATCGCGGTGTCAATCCGGACGAGGTCGTAGCCGTCGGCGCCGCCATTCAGGCGGGTGTGCTGAAGGGCGACGTCAAGGACGTGCTCTTGCTCGATGTGACACCGCTTTCTCTCGGCATTGAAACGTTGGGCGGTGTCTTCACGCGCCTTATTGACCGCAACACAACAATCCCGACGAAAAAGAGCCAGGTGTTCTCGACAGCCGAAGACAATCAAAACGCGGTGACAATCCGCGTGTTTCAAGGCGAACGCGAAATGGCGGCGGATAACAAACTGCTCGGCCAGTTTGACCTTGTCGGTATTCCGCCCGCGCCGCGCGGCGTACCTCAGATTGAGGTGACTTTCGATATTGACGCTAACGGCATCGTCAGCGTGACGGCGAAGGATAAGGCGACGAATAAGGAACAGCAAATCCGCATTCAGGCTTCAGGCGGTCTTAGCGACACCGATATTCAACGCATGGTCAAGGAAGCTGAAGTCAATGCCGCCGAAGACAAGAAGCGCCGCGAGACCGTTGATGCGCGCAATCAGGCAGATGGCCTGATCCATCAAACGGAAAAAACGCTGAAAGAGTTGGGCGCGAAGGTGCAGCCGACAGACAGAGCTGCGGCCGAAAGCGCAATCTCTGATCTCAAGAGCATTTTGGATTCGGGAGACGCTTCCCAGATAAAAACCAAGACGGAAGCTTTGACCCAAATCTCGATGAAGATCGGCGAACAGCTCTATAAAGCGCAGCAAGAAGGTGCCGCTTCCGGAGCCCAAGGGGCAGAAGCCTCTTCCGCTCAGGCAGAGCCGGGAGTTGTTGATGCTGAATTCAGCGAAGTCAAAGACGACAAAAAATGACGATCCGAAAGGATCGTCATCCCCGCGAAGGCAGGGAAACAAGTTTGTTTTTTTGTTAATTCTGTCCTTGCTTTTCGCTTGGTCTGACGCGAAGAATGCGCTTATAGCCCTTTAAAAGGAGCTATTCGACCTGCGGCTCGATCTTATCGGCTTTTGGTTGAGGTGTGGGGTCGCCTGAAAGAGGCTTTGCCCAAGAGGAGCCAAGGAACGAAAAAAAAGTTGGATGAGAGAAAAAGAACCAATACAACAAAAAGAGCTCCACAAGAGAAACCCTTTCCGGATCTTTTTTGTCGGCATCTTCATCCAGAAGAAGTTTTTTGTTGCGCTGGCGTTTGTTTTCAGCAGCTACATCAGCATGGCGAAGGCGCTTCAATTTTTTTAGCGCAAGATGCTGTTTTTCGACGGTTTCGATTTCATAAAGAATATCGAGTTCTTTTTCCCGTTCGATAGCAACCTGATCAATAAACTTCACGAATTTTTTGTGTATAGAAAGGCTGTCGCCGACTTTAAAGGCGACGCCGCGAAGACGCGCCAAAAGATCGGATAAATTGTTCCGCTGCGCCGCGAGCGTGGCGCTTAGCCAGTTCAAATGCTCTGTTTGCTGCTTTATGCCCATAAAACCATTCATAGAGCATTAGGGTAAAAGGGGCGTAAATTTGCCCACATGAAAGTAAAAAATAGATATGCAATCAGGCAAAGAAAAAGCCCAACTGTATATCCTGTAATAATAATCAGGAAAACAATCGGGCTTTATTGGCCACAATCAAAGATTATTGATTGCCCTTAACCTTATTCATCACGGAGCTGATGATCTCGTTAGCGTGCTGGGTCAGCGGGCTAACCGCTTCCTTGGCGACGCGAACGGAAAGTTCCGAAACCTTGCTGCTATTGGCAACGGCGTTATCGAAGCTTTCCTTAACAAATTCTGTCTGAGCGTTGATGGCGTCCTGCGGCGTCTTTGACGCGGCGAGTGTCGTGTAAGCGCTGACAGCCCGAGCGAAGCTCTCTTGCGACAAGCCGCCGACGCTACGCGTAATTTCCTCAATACCCTGCCACAAAGCGGCGCTCGATTTCGTAACGGCGCTGACATAGTTGGACACAGCGGCGTTAATATCTTCGAAGGCCTTTGCAACATTACCGGGGATGTCGTTCGTGCCATTAGGTGTCGTTATCATGACCAAACTCCGTGAGAGAAAAGAACCTGGCTGTGAGAAGGGACTCGAAGAAAAATAACAGCCTATGGTTAATTCATGTAAACTATGGTTAATGAGGAGTCAACCATAATGTAAACCATTATGAAGAAAAAAATTAATCCATAAAAACGTTGCAAAAAAATAACAGCGCCTATGAGAAAGGCGCTGTTATGTCATTTCAAGAAGCTATAAAAACCAGCCAGTTAGGCAGTGGCTTCCTGCTCATAATCTGTCTTTTCGGTGATACGAGCTGCTTTACCGCGTAAGGCGCGCAAGTAGTACAGCTTGGAACGACGAACGTTGCCGCGGCGGACAAGCGCGACCGATTCGATTCGCGGGCTGTACACAGGGAATACGCGTTCGACGCCTTCACCATAGCTGATCTTGCGAACGGTGAAAGACGAATTCAATCCGGCGTTGCGGCGGGCGATGCAGACTCCTTCGTAAGCCTGAATGCGTTCGCGAGTGCCTTCGACGACTTTCACGTTGACGCAAACGGTATCCCCGATACCGAAAGCGGCAATTTTCGAAGTCGCCTTCAGCTTTTCGACCTGCTGCGCTTCAATTTTTTGTAACAAGTTCATGTTAGTCTCCCTTAACCTTCTTTTTATTCAAAACATACCGTTCATACAAATCCGGGCGACGGGTCTGCGTAATCATTTCCGCCTGTTCCTGCCGCCAGATTCGAACCTTTTCATGGTTTCCCGAAATCAAAACTCCCGGCACTTCGGCGCCTTTCCACAACGGAGGACGCGTATAATGCGGATATTCCAGCAAACCATTACTAAAACTCTCTTCATCAACTGTTGCCGCATTGCCCAATACTCCGGGCAACAGGCGCACGCAAGCCTCAATCAAGGCCATAGCCGCAATCTCGCCGCCTGCAAGGACGAAATCGCCGAGGCTAACTTCCTCAAGCCCTTGAGCGTCAATCACGCGTTGATCGACGCCTTCATACCTGCCGCATACAAGCAGAAGAGATTCTGAAGCAACCAGTTCGGAAACCAGCTTCTGATCCAAAACCCGTCCGCGAGGAGACAGATAAATTTTCCGCGACGCCTTGCCAAACCGGCTTTCGGCGCCTGCGATGGCGTCATCCAAAACATCCGGACGCATCACCATCCCTGCACCGCCCCCATAAGGGGTGTCGTCGACAGAGGCGTGCTTATCGCGCGCAAATGATCGAATGTCCAGTGTTTCCAGACGCCACAAGCCATCTTTTAACGCTTTTCCGGGTAAGGAAGTCCCTAGAACGCCGGGAAATGCCTCCGGAAAAAGAGTTAAAATCGTTGCTTGCCAGCTCATAACCAATCCTCCGGTACGACAATAAGGAGCATTCCCTTATCCAAATCGACCTTGGGCACGAAGGAATCCTTAAAAGGCAGCATAAAACTGTCTTTTTTGGACAATCCGATCTCAAGAAATATTCCGGCTCCGTGATCGAAAACGCCCATCACAGTACCATATTCTTTGCCGGCCTTGTCGAAGGCCTTCAAGCCCATGAGATCGGCCTCGTAGTATTCGTTCTTTTTTTGGGGGGGCAAAACAGTGTGTGGGATATAAAGCCTGTCGCCACGCAACTGATCGGCAGCCTCTTTATCGCTTATGCCCTCGACCTCGACGATAAACATGTCTTTCGCTACGGATTTTTTGACTATTTTAAAAACATGTTCTCCCGTTTCATCCGTCAAAGGGGCATAAGAAAAAATCGCCTCTGGCTTGTCCGTAAAACTGCGCAATTTGACAAGGCCGCGAACGCCATGAGCTCCCGCGAACTGGCCAACGCAAATTTTACGGATCAAAGCCATAAGCAAACCTTACGCCTTGGGCGCTTCAGCTGGAGCTGCATCGGCGGCCGGGGCCTTATCGCCACCAGCGGCGGCCTTCAGGCGTTCTTGAGTCTTGGTGCGCGGTGCCGACTTCTTGGGAGACTCACGCCATTTGACTTCGGGGCCAAGTCCGGCGGCATGCAGAATGCGCGCGACGCGTTCGGAAGGCTGAGCTCCTTTCTTGATCCATTCCTTAACGAGGTCTTCCTTCAACGATACGCGCTTGGGGTCGTCCTTGGGCAGCATCGGGTTATATGTTCCGACGGCCTCAATGTAACGTCCGTCGCGGGGGAAGCGGCGATCGGCCACAACGATGTGGTAGAACGGGCGCTTTTTAGCTCCGTGGCGGGTCATGCGTAATACGATCATAGATATTCTCCTTGCTGTTTTGTTGTTAATAAAACTGAACCGACTCTAGATTCCTCCTCCAAACTTTGAGGCCATCGAGCGCATAAAGCCGGACTTGCCCAGCTTCTGAACCTGTTTCATGACTCTCTGCATTTCGAGGAATTGCTTGATAAGGCGATTAACGTCCGAAACGGCAACGCCCGCGCCTGCCGCAATGCGGCGCTTGCGCGAAGCCTGCAACAGATCGACGTCCTTGCGTTCGGCGGGCGTCATTGACTGAATGATCGCCTCCTGACGCTTGATAATTTTTTCGTCCAGATTGGCGGATTTAAGCTGATCCTTGATTTTGCCCAAACCCGGCAAAAGGTTCATCATGCCGCCAAGGCCGCCCATGCGGCGCATTTGTTTAATCTGCTTGGCGAGATCGTTAAAATCAAACCCTGTGCCGGACATCATTTTTTCCGCCATGGATTCGGCTTCGCCGACGTCAATAGTCGCGGCCGCTTTTTCGACCAGAGAAACGACGTCGCCCATTCCCAAAATGCGCCCTGCGAGGCGATCGGGATGATAGATTTCAAGAGCATCAATTTTTTCGCCGACGCCTAAAAATTTAATTGGTTTGCCCGTTACGGCGCGCATGGACAACGCCGCGCCACCGCGCGCGTCGCCGTCAATACGTGTCAGAACGATGCCGGAGACGCCGATTTTCTGCTCAAACTGCTGAGCAATGGTGACGGCATCCTGTCCGATCATCGCATCGACGACCAGCAAGCTTTCGGTTGGCTTTGCGGCATCGCGAACGGCGGCCGCTTCGGCCATAAGCTCTTCATCAATTGCCAAACGTCCGGCGGTATCGAGAATGACGACGTCGAAAACCTCTTTGCGCGCGATATCCAAAGCGCGGCACGCGATGGCGACGGGAGATTGCCCCAAAACGATCGGCAGCGTCGCAACGTTAATTTGCTGTCCCAAAACGGCAAGTTGTTCCTGCGCGGCAGGACGTTGCACGTCGAGTGAGGCAAGCAATACCTTCTTGCCGTTTTTGTCGGTTAAAAACTTTGCCAGCTTCGCCGCTGTCGTCGTTTTGCCTGAGCCCTGAAGTCCCAGCATCATAATAACGGCGGGGGGCGTAACGTTCAGATTCAAAGGATTGGCTGTCACGCCAAGCAATTCCACCAGATTATCGTGGACAATTTTGATGACCTGTTGCCCTGGCGTGATAGAGCGCAAAACTTCCTGTCCTATCGCACGCTCTTTAATCTTGGCCGTAAAATCCTTGACGACGGGCAAGGCAACATCGGCTTCCAGCAAAGCAATGCGCACTTCGCGCAGAGCTTCGGTTACGTCGGCTTCGTTTAAAGCCCCGCGTCCCGTAAGCCGGTCGAAAATTCCGGATAATCTGTTGCTCAAATTATCAAACACGTTTGATCCTCAAATCCCGTATCTCAAAACCCCAAACGCTTTCGGGCCTGTGCTCGCAACGCGAGGACAGGCCTTACGCTCCAATACCTAAGGAGCGTATCCATGCAGCGCTAATCTATAAGTAGACCTCGCGCCGCCGCCAGATGGCAGGGATGGGGGTCAGTAGCAAGTGGGCGGGAAAAGGTCAAGTTTTATCAGGGCAACTGTTTAACCCTATATGTCTGGAATATGCTGCAAAGCAATATACATAAGGGTGAATTCGAATCTTGCCTGTTGTGCCATTTTCAAAAAAAGACTAAAAGTGTGGCCTGTTGATGTTGGCTATTAAGAGGTAGTCCCGTGTCTTCTTTTGATGCTTCCCCTGGGGCGGACCAGGGTTTTCAGATCGAGGCCGTGGTTAAATGGTTCAGTCTGACAAAAGGTTTTGGGTTTGTCGCTCCTATTGATGGATCCTCTGATGCGTTTATTCACTCCTCGGTTGTAAGCCGAGCAGGATTGCGAGATGTTGCCGAGGGGACAAAGATGCTTGTCCAAATCGGTGACGGAGCCAAGGGAAGACAGGTTCTCAACATCGTCCAGATTTTAGGCGTCAGCGACGTTGTTCCGACGGCTTCGTCTCGTCCGCCTCCGACGGGCCCGGAAGTCGAAATGACCGGAACGGTCAAATGGTTCAAATCCGATAAAGGATTTGGATTTGTTACACCCGATGATGGAGGCCGTGACATTTTTGTTCATCGCACCGTCGTTCTGCGTGCTGGGGTCCAATCCCTAGAGTCAGGACAGAAGGTCAAGATGATGGTTCAGACGGCAGCCAAGGGCCGTGAGGCGGCTTCGATAGAGCTGGTCAGCTAATCCTCGAGATAAGAAAAAATAAAAAGCGGAAAACATTTGTTTTCCGCTTTTTCGTTTAATTGCAAAAACTATTTCAGTATCCGGAGTTTCGGCAAAGGAATATCAGTCATTGCCTGCGCGTCAATGCGGGCAAAAAAGACGGCCGAGAACGAAAACGGATAACTATCCGGTGGCGAAAAAACCATATCAATTCCAAAAGGCGAAATTTCGCAAGTGGCGACGGGTGTCATATCGCTCAATGAAAGCCACGGAACGATAGGCTGCGTGTCGAGCTTGTCGGAAAGAGGACATCCGTTGGGTCGCAATCCGTTGCCACCGTCCTGAACGAGGATGGGTGCCCCCTTTGTACCGCTTGAAAGGTCGCCTTGAATGGCGACCAGATGAAATTCTCCGCGCGCGGGTTGCGATTCAGGCGGCAGCTCGACGCCGTCCAGACGAAAGACTTTGCGTGTCAGGGAAGCCCCGCGCGCGCGAGAGACAAAAGAGATTTCGGATTCCGTAACAGGGGTTGCGTATAAAGGCTCATCGTCGTCATTGATATACGCCGCCGAGTCTTCAGTGCGCAAAGCAAGAACGCCTGTAACGGGACGCGAGCCTTCTTTATTGGCAATGCGGCCTTTTCCGGACAAGGCATTATTCACGGCAACGGCGCGCAGTAACGCGGCGGCGTCTTTTATTTCCGGCACGTTTCCGACGCGCATCGCAGCGCCTGTCTCGGCCATAGCCGCAAGAACATCATCCGACGACAGGGCGTCCGTTGAAGCAAGCGCGTTTAAGAGAGGAATCGTTTTTTCGCCGTCGTTTTCATCCAGCATTTTTTTGATCCAGAAAGCGGCGGCGTCCGGCTCTTTGATGCGTTTGAAGGCCGCCGCGATATTGGCTTCGGCAACGGCTGGAAGAGAAGAAGTTGCACACGTATCCGAGAAATAATGCAAGCTCGCCGGATCGACGGCATCGGCAGCGGCTAAAGCGGCATAAGCGGCAGCGCGAGGCGTTCTTTCTTTTTCGTCGATCCATGAGTTGGAAAGCTGTTGTTTAATCCAGACAATCGCGCGTTCTTTCGCCGGAGCGGCCTCTTTTAAAGCGCTTGGCCCCAACGCTCTTAAAGCGGCGGAGGTGTCGTTCAAAGAACTTTCTTTCCCTCGGAAGGGGGCAAAACCGCCGTCGGGATTCTGATGGCGGATTAACTGAGCCAGATAAGCTTTTTCCCGGGCGCTTGTCATAAAATCGGGTGCGATGCCGATGTGGTCAATGGTATCGCGCCAAAGGCGCAAGACGTTAAGGCAGACAGCCAACTCTTCCGTCGTAAAAGGGTGGGCGTTAAAGACGTAAGTCAAAAGCTCCGCAAGGCCGTCCATGGGGCGGCGGGAAACCAAAACAATCGAGGAGCCCTGAAGTTTAGTTTGCGATGTCAAAAGATTTTGTTTCGACGGAACCGATAAAGTTTTTCCGCTTTTAAGAAATGCGCTCCTGGGCAGCACTTTCATCGGCCAGTTGCGGATAAGGCGGGGGCTGTGCGCGCCCTTGACCTCCATCCGCAATTCCTTGGCGCCCACGGTTTCGCCAAAAAGGAATAAAGGCAGCGACAAACTTTGTTTGCTTCCAAGCGTGACGGAACCTTCGCGGTAATTTTCAATGGTCAATCCCGAAGAAGTAGAAAACGAATATTTATAAGTTTCTGTGGAAGCGCCGTTGTTTTCGATGCCGAAGGTCAAAGAAAGAGGCTTGTTTCTGCGTAGAATAAACGCCGAAGGGTCTTCAGCCGAAACAAGAGATGTCTTTGCGGCAGGAGGTTTCGCAAGCGCCGGTTCGTCTGCCTCAAGAGAAAGAGTTAAAGCCGCGCGGCGCACAAATGCGCCCGATTTCTCTGTTTTTTCGGGTGTAGCCTCGATGATCAGGTTGATTGTCTTGTTCCAGTCCGCGGTGGGAGAAAAAGAAACGGTATTTTTGCCTTTGGGACGAAACTCATGAATAATTTTTCGAACGCGCGTATCGGAAATGATAGCTGTCAACATGGAAGATTCCGGCAGATTGAAACGTGCAACAATATCGCGTCCCTTGAGCGGCATTTTTGGCAGTGCCACGGAAAGCGGCGCAACGGCGGGGAAGGGGGCGTCTTTTAAATCCCATCCGGCACTAAAAGCCGTTTGAGCCAGAACGTTGCCGTTAGTATCGAGTATTTCAAGCCTGTAATTTCCGGCTGAGGCATGCCACTCTAAAACACTGCTGGCATCGGCCTTGATCGAGAGCGCGCCGCTTCCAATAGGGCGCAGTTGAGCTTCGGGTTTATAGTTCCATCGTCCCTCGTCCTGATACCAGGCAAAGCTGCGACCTTCCTCATAGATTTGATACGATAGGCCTGAAACGTCACGGGGCTTTCCGTCCGAAGAAAGCCCGATAAGCGCGAAACGGGCGATGTCGTTCTGATGAAACCGCGCGTTTTCCGCAAGAGGCTTAAGGCCAACGACAACGCCCTGCGGGCGCAAGGGAAGAACAAGCGGTGCCGCATCGGCAACTCCGGCATCCGGTTCGCCGACGATTTTCAGGACGGCCTGATAAAGGCCGGGAGCTTGCGGTGATGGCGGCAGAACTATAGTCAAGGAGGCGATGCCGTCCGGGCCGGTTAAAAAGTCGGCAACGGATTCGGGTTTATCGGAAATCTCGACAGGCGTTCCGAAACGATAACCGTTCCAGCCCGCGACGTCGGATCCGAATTTCTGCCAGGACGCCAAAACACGGCCCCTGATAAGCGGCACCGATTTATTTGCGGTTGAAAGAGACTTAATCGTGAGCACGCACGTTCTATCGGATACCAAAAAGTTTTTTTCCGACGCGGCTTCAAGGCGAGGCGCGTCGGGATCGGTTGTGACGTGCAACGATGTTTTGGCAAGAACGTCCCCGTTTGCGGTTTGCCAAATCAAAGACCAATTTCCCTGCATAGGAGGCGCGGAAAAAGAGAAAGTCGTAAAGCCGTCCGGAATGGCAGGGACGGTATGGCTGGCGTAAACGAAATCGTCTTGCGACAAGCGAAGGAAGCTGGCGCTTTTTGAAAGCAACTCTTTTTTGCCTTTTGTCAGGGATAAAAGGACGTCAACGGAATCGAAGGGAACAGCGAACAAAGGCTTCACGTCAATGATGCCGGAAAAAGAGTTGCCGGAAGGCGATAGCAAGGTTTCGATGCCCGAAAAAGCAACATTGCCGTCTTTGTCTGTACCGACGACGCCTGAAATATCGTTGTCGTCAGAAGGTTTTGAAGAAAAAGAAATCAACCCGATGCCGTTAGCATCGGTGCGTTCATCAGCCTGCGCCTCTCCGTTCTTGGAAAAAGCCATAAGCTGAATATCGCCTTTAGGCTTGTCGAATCCCGAGGCGATAACGTGTATATTTTCGCTATCGCGCACCGCGCGAAGCGAGAAATTGGATTTCGTAAACCAGGCCGCGGCCTTTGGTGCCAGCGCTTTGGACGCGTCGCTCTTTTTTCCTTCGGCAACGATAAGATAAAGGCCAGGAGGAAGATCAGGCATTTTTTCCCGCAGCGAAATTTTGTGCTCGAAAGTTTTATTTGTTTCAAGCTCAAGCGGCTGTTCTTCGCGCCAGATCGTTACGCCTTTATCGCGTGCCATATAGGCGCTTTCGGCAGGTGCCAGCGCCGTCAACGCGCGATCTTGCCAGGCGCGGGCCATCAGGGAGACATCCGTCACTCGAAAAACGTCAAGAGTGACGCGATCAACGTTAACGACACGCAGAGTCAACGGTCGGTCGTAGACGCCGAAGGCGCCAGCGCTGCCGTTATTGCCGGTAAAGGCAAGAGAAGGTGTCCTGTCGGGAATGGTAAAGGATGACGTATAAGGTGCATCCATTTTTTCCCCGTCCGCGCCACGCAATCCTTTGAGGACAAGGCGATAATCCGCGCCGCGTTTAAGGGGAAAAAAGCAAAGAGACGAATTTGTCGCCGTGACGTTGGCCGGTGTGACGCTTTTGCTGTCGGCTTCAAGCCGCAAAGCATCAGAGAGTCGTTTTTGAGAATTTTCCGCAAGTGCTTTGTCGAATTCGAGGCAAACTTCGGCGTTTTCGGATTCCGAATTGATGGTCGTTTTGACGACATTTAAAAAGGAGCTGTCCTGCGCAAGGGGAGCGGAAGCCCCCAGAAACATCAGGGTAAAAGACAAACAGGCTAATGCTGCGGGTTTTTTCATTACGGATATCGGAGCGCCATTTCCAGACAACAAATGCGTTTTCCGCGCGCGTCTGTCAAGCTCAAGAGCGCAGGTTCGGGTGCTTATTCTTTTGTCGCCGGTTTGTTGGCGTCTGAGATCAAACTATTGCGATAATTGTTCAAAAAACGCTGAAACATATCGACCTGCGAAAGCTGTACTTGCGCAGCGGCAAGGTCGCGCATTTGGCCGGTTTTTTCGGGCTGCGTCAGCATAAGGAAGGTGCTGTTTTGGGATTTTGGCTGCATTGCCGCGCCATAATCAATGGCCAGCTTGTCGAGGCTTGTCTGATCGTCGGCCAGAGCATAAGAAATTGCCGCGTTGATAAGTGTCGAGGCCTGATCGTCGGAAAGACTTTTATCTTCAGGCGGAGGAGGGCCTACAACCTCCATCAAAATTTTCCCGGCCTCCTGCCATTGCTGGGCGCGCATAGCGATGTCGGCGCGCAAAAGTGCGGCGCCCGGGCTTGAATTTTCTTTAAGAAGAGCCACAGCTTCGTTATTGCGCTGCAGCTCAGAAAGTGCGCGCGCATGAAGAAGGACGCGCTCGTTTTGCAGAGTTTCGGATAAAGTGTCGGTGCCGATGATGTCGAGAGCCGCCAAGGCCTCCTTTGGCTTGTGATCCAGCAAGCGTATGGCGGCAAGGCGCAGGGCGGCACGGACTTTATCTTCGCCCTGAAGACGGTTTTTAGCCAAGTCTTCCAGAATATCCGAGGCCTGATCCAAAAGGTCGACGGAAATCAAACGTTCCGACAGGCTGATCATGATGTCATTGCCTTCTTTGCCGGTAGGCAACAAATCGCGGTATTGATGATAAAGGGTCAGCGTATCGAGAGGCGAAAGTCTTTTACCCAAATTGCCGAGAATAGCGTCGCGAAGCGTCGTAGACATTTCGGCGCGGATGGACGGAGCAAGCGGGCTCGACGGATACAGCGTAATCGCTTGCGACAGGACATTGATACCGGTTTTAATGTTTTTGGACTGAATGTAGAATTGTCCAAGACGCTTTAAAATATCTACCTCAAGATCGTCGCCACGCCAGCCGAAGCGTAAAGCCTCCAAACGATCGGCAGCCTGCGCGGGCGTTAAAGACCCGTTAGAAACGCCCAGATCGATAAGCGCGAGCTCGGCGCGCACTTTATACAGGCGGTCGTTGGATTTGCGCGCTTCCTTCCAGGCCTCTTCGGCGCCCTCGGCGCGCCCGGCCTTGGCGTTAAGAACGCCGCGCAAAAAAGCAAGAGCCGGATCAATCGACTCCGCATGCGGGGAGGCCGACACAAAGTTCAGCCAATCGGCGGCTTCATTGGTTTGATCCGCCGCCAGCGCCGATTCGACAGCCAGAACGAAGAAGCGCGAGAAGAAGGGTTCAGGATATCCCGTCAGCACGTTCTTTTTGGAGGCAAATTTTTCTTCGGCTTTTTTCCATTCACGCATCTGAGCCAAAGCTACGGCCTGCCACAGAACGACCTCGGGCTGGTCAGAGAGGGAAGAGGAAAGAATATCGTTCAATCCCTCTTCTGAACGATAGGCAAGAATTTTTGCCGCGCCTAAAAGAACCAGAAAATCGTCATGGGCGCGCAAATCGGGGACTTCCTTTTCCAGAAAGTTAAGCATGGAGACGGCCTCTTCCCCCATGCCTTTCGAGAAATACAGCCGCGCCAGCTCCATACGCGCGCGATTGCGTTCGGCTTCCGGCACGTCAACGATCGTTTGTTGAAGCCTCTGACGGGTCTGAATAAAGGTCTCGCCCGGTTTTCCGCCCCACGTCGCAAAATCGAAAATGGATTTTCCTGTTGCCGCTGCTTTGGACTTTGCCGTTGATTGCTGTTCCAGACCCGTGTCGGCGGCGCGCGACAAAATCAAGCCGCCCTCGGCGGTAATTTCAACCCCATCCGAAACGGTGCGAACGATCAGCTTGTCCGTTAAAGGCTTGATGACCAATCCTTGCGCAGCAGGAAGGATAGAGAAATCCGACATTCGGCGTTCGACGTTAAAAGCTTCGCTTTGTCCCAAAGGAACAAGGACTAAATCGTCGCCGACAACGGGATCGACAAGGCGGATAGGTTCCGGGCCGTCCGGTAAGGGAAGAAGGAAGCGTGCGCCCAAGGCAAAATCGGGCTGAGCGACAAGAGACGTTGTGACGGGAATATCCTGTTGTTTTTTCGACAAATAAAGCTTCCAAGACGTTCCGTCTAGCGTCGCGCGTAATGTCGCGTTAGGTGGAACCGGAAAACGAAACGCAGAATATCTCTGCAGATCGAATTTTTGCAGATCAATCTGGGCAGGAATGCCACCAAGTAAATCCGAAGGCGAAAGGGTCAGTTTTTTGTCAAAGACGACGTATCCGACGTTGGCGCGCAGATAAATAACGGCGCGTGTCTTTGTGCGTGGATCAAGGGTTGCAACAAGGGTCGGCGCGTTGTTCAGCGTAAATCCGAAAGAGGGCTGTTTAGAGGCGAGCGAGCTTTCCCCGGCGGCAGGAGCCAAAAGATCGGTTGTCGGCGCAGCTGCAACAACGGGCTGCTGAGGCGCGGCTTTTGGGGAAGGCGCGGTCTGGCTTTGCACAGCGGCGGCAAGAGGTTGAGGCTCGTTTGTCGCTATCGGTTGCAAGACAGGGGCAGGTTTTTGTTTTTCCGCGACGACAGGTTTTACAGCGATTGTTGCCGGTTGAACCATCGGCTGAGAAAGAACCTTGCCCGCGACATCAACAACGACCGAACCGTCGTTTGCAAACGCCTTGATTTTTGCGTCTGGGTTGATTGTAAAAGAAACCGTCACATTACCGTTTTCCCCGAAAGACACAGAAAAACTGCCGATGCGGGAAACAGCTGTTTTAAGGTTCTTGGGAAATTTTATTATTGCCGGCGCGTCGAAAGCCAGAAAAGCTTTGGCTCCCTCGCGGGAAAACGTAAATTTGGTTTCCTTCGGCCAATCAAAAACGATGCGGTCATAATCGTCATGCGATGCTGCCCGTACGGCAACGTCCGGCGTCGTTTGAGCGACAGCAGGGGAAGAGCCGAGGGCGGCGAGAGCCAGAAAAACGGTGAGACAGATTATTTTACGCATCGGGTGAGGAATCTTCAGAAGGGAAGACCGAGGCAGGATACGATAGGAATGAGGATAGCGCCAGAAATTCCTTAAAGACCTTCCAAAGGGTATGCCAAAAGGCCCTTGTATCGAAAAATGGGCATATTCCTTGCCTAAGGTAATTTTTTCGTAACCTTCTTCCTATAAATAATGAGGGATGAGCGAAGCCGAAGACCTGCTAAATTATTGGTTCTACGAGGTGGGGCGCGACAAATGGTTCGCGAACGAAGAGTCTTTGGATTTGCAGATTCGCGAACGTTTTCTGGCGGATTACGAAAAAGCGTTTCGTGGCGAATACAAAAAATGGGAAGAAACGCCCGAAGGGACGCTGGCCCTCCTTCTTCTATTGGATGAATTTCCGCGCCGTATGTTCCGCGATACGCCACGTGCCTTCGAATCCGCCGAAATGGCGCTTGAAATGGCGCGCGAGGCCATCATCAACCATTTTGATGATCGCATTGACCGGCAATATAAGCTGCTTTTCTATCTGCCTTTTCTCAATTCCGAAAACATCGGGGATCAGCGGCTTGCGCTGTTTTACATACGTGAGCGTGTCAAAGACAATGAATGGCTTGCCCTTGCCGAGAAAAACCACGAGATTGTGCAGAAATACGGGCGTTTTCCTCAACGCGACGCCATTCTGGGCAGGCATCCCGATCTGGAAGAGCAGGAGTAGCCATCCGGACAATAGCGTTATCTTTTAAGACTTATTCGGATTATGAGCGCGAACATGCATAAAAAGGCCGGACATACGAAAATATTCCCCGGCCTGTTTAAAAATCCTGAACACGGCAAACCAAGCCTTTTTCTTCACGGTGATAAGCAGACGCAAATCACGGAACAGGTTCAGGCTTTTGCGGAGCTGGTGGAAGCTCGGCAAGGCATGGGAAAACTCAAGGAAATTTTTGCGATCATAAAGGCCGTGGATAAAAGAACGGGGCCATACGCTCTTCCCAAACACACGAATACGGCCGAGCAGATTCTTGTCGAAGGGCGCATCACGGGCTGCACAGATTGCGCGATTGCTTTTGCGACATTGGCCCGCGCCACGGGGCTGCCCGCGATTATCGTCGATAGTGCCAAAAAAGAATGGATCGAAAAGGGAGCGCCCGCAGACCTCGTCGAAGGGCATTTTTTTGTGGAAGTCTTCGTTGACGGAAAATGGCTTCTCGTAGATTCGGCCAAAGGGATCCTTTACGATAACTATAAACCAAAGAATAAAAACTTACCTGAGGGATACATTGCCTTTGCCAAGGCCGCATCTGTTTTTGATATGGGGCTAACCGGCGACAAGGGGCATAATAAATTACAGCGCGACGCTTTCATGAACAATCGTGTCAAATATGAAAACCCGAAGTATGTCCGCCGGGATCTAAACGACAAAATTATATTCGACGTCATGCGCAAAAAAGTGCTGTGGGCACGGGCGGCAATATTTTCGGCCGCTCAATCCCACCCTGTGCGCTCACCCCAGAATTCCGCGCAGACCAAGCACAAAAAGCTAAGCCGCTAGAATTCGCTTGCCCCGCTGCATCAAGATGCGCGCATGAATATGCAAAAAACATGACGTGGTTAATATGCAAACAAAACCATTCGACAAATACACATAATTCACCGCAAGTAATTAGCCTGCCCTATAATGGAACGTAGATTAACCCACGATCTCGAAACAACGTATGTTAAAAGACTTTGGAATAGTCGACCTTCCTCCTCTCGTTCCGCGCCATCGTTGGAAAAGCGGCGAAGAAGGATTTGTCGATATCGGCGGGGGTATCAAACTTCACTACGTTGTGCAGGGCAAAGGATCACCCACCGTCGTCCTGTTTCCGCCTGGACCGGGCAACACGCTCGAGAGTTTTCATAGCAAGGCTTTCGACAATCTCGCTGCTTCCGCGCGCATTATATATGTGGATCCGCGCGGGGTGGGCATGTCCACATGGGATCCGGGCGCAGAGGGTAAGTACACGGCGGCGCAGCAATGCGACGATGTAGTCAAGATGCTCGACGTTCTCGGTGTTGACGAATGCGTGGCGCTTGGCTGGTCGTTTGGCGGCTTTATAGCGCGTCAGTTTGCCGAGCGTTACCCTGATCGCGTTGCGGGGCTTATTCAAATAGCACCGTCACTATACGAGCTTCCGATAGGAAAACTGTGCGGGGAGAAAAGAACAAACAAAAACCAGACCGAAAAAGAGCTTCGTGACATAAAATGCATCAGAGCCGTCGAAGCTGAAGTTCTTCTTGCGCAGCCAGGCGTAACCGAATGGATTGCCAAAGCAAGGGAGTTTCTGGCGCTGCATGGCAACAGAACCGTCCCGCTCGGAAAAATCATGAAGAATAGGGGGTTCGAAGAAGACAAAATAGACCTGTTTCTTCTCGACAAAATCATAGGGTACAACGCCTACAAAAGAGGCTATTGGCGTCAGCAATATACAAAAGCTCCGTCGGATGAGCACATCGCCTATTTCATTCTACACGAAGAACGTGACGACCGTTATTACAAAGCCATGTGCGACGAGATTGAAAAAGCCAAAAAGAACGCGCCGCCGTGCAGTGACGATCCGTCTTGGTGGCTTGGGCCAACGCTCAGCGGCCAGTCGGGGATACCCGTGCTTCTGCTGGAGGCAAAAAACGACCTGACATGGGGCAAAGAAAGGCTCGAGAATTTAAGCAAAGCGGCAGAGGCGTTGAAGATGTCGGGCAATTTCCGGCTTGTGACGTTTCCGTCCAATCACGACATGTTCCGCGTCTTTCCCAACAAGTTTGCCAAAACGGTGACGAATTTCGTGTCCGCGCTGCCGGGCCGTTACATTCCACTGCCTTCGCGCCTGCCGCAAAACGCCTTGTAATAGTTACTTCTCCCCTTCTCTCGTCATCCCGGAAAACTCAGGAATCAAATATATCCGGAATCCCATTTTTATCTTGAAAGGCTATCCAAACAGCGAGCTGTCGAGAATAAGCCCCATGTTCTTGGCCATAAGGCGGGCGATTTTTTCGCGCTGTTCGGGCTTGCGCAGGGTTCTTTCATCCTGTGGATTCGACAAAAATCCCGTTTCGACAAGAAGCGATGGCACGTCCGGCGCGCGAAGAACGAAAAAGTCGGCGGAACGCATGGGACGTTCCAGCAAACGCCAGCTGTTTTTTAAAGAACCGACAAAACTTGCCTTTACGTGTTGCGCCGTATTGCGGGTTTGTCGCGTCGCCAGATCCATCAGGATGGCGGTTACTTCTTTGTTGGCGGGCGGCAGATCCATGCCTCCCATCAAATCGGCTTCGTTTTCGTGATCGGCCAGATGTTTGGAGAAGGAGTCCGACGCTTTGGACGAAAGCGTATAAACCGACAGCCCCCGCGCCGCTCTGTTGGGCGCGCTGTCGGCATGGATGGATAAAAACAAATCGGCACGGGCTTCGCGTCCCATACGCACGCGCGTTTCAAGAGGCAAAAAGACATCTTCATCGCGCGTTAATTTGACGGTTAGCCCGGGGCGTCCCGATAAAGCGTCAGCCATGCGCAAAGCGATATCCATCGTGATGTTTTTTTCGCGCGTGCCCATCCGGCCTATGGCGCCTGGATCGCGTCCACCGTGTCCCGGATCGAGCATCAAAAGGCGAGGCGCGCGCGGTTTGCGCGAGGGCAAAGTGCGGGCTTCGGCAACGGCAGCCAAAGAAGACGATCCCGCGGCCAAATAAGTCATGCCGATCAGCGAAACCAGAAGGCTTGCTTTCAGAAATTTGCGTCTAGTGTATAGAAGGTCGTCCATGCTCAAATTATTACCACGTCAGTCCGGATTTTTTATAATAGAAAGAAATTTTCTTGAGATTTCCTTAAACTCCGGAGCATTTGTTGAAAAAGGACGTCAATCTTTTGTCTACTTTAACATTAATGAGCCGGAAGATTGCCGTCGGGCAAGAATATATTTAGTTAACAATCGCTGCCGAGAAAGTTCATTGGTTGTAGTCTCAAAAGTGCCCCGAAAATTTCAGACTATAGGCTTAGGATTAAACAGTTCCTCGCACGACGGCGTTGCGTCGGCAATGAAGGTGCAATCCCTGTGAACGTTGACGCGATTTTCGGCGATCATTTTAAGCGCGGTAGGATAGGCTTTGTGCTCAGCTTGCAAAACGCGTGCTGCTAAAACTTCTTCCGTGTCGCCGTCCAGAACGGGAACAACGGCTTGCAAAATGATCGGGCCGTGATCCATTTCCGCGCGCACATAGTGGATGGTAAGTCCTGCGACTTTCGCACCATAATCGAGAACTTTTTGATGCGTATCCACGCCCGGAAAAGCGGGTAGCAGCGACGGATGGATATTGACCAGCCTGTCTTGCCATCGTTCGACAAACCACGCGGTCAGAAGGCGCATAAACCCCGCAAGACAAACAAGCTCGACGCTGTGTTTGTTAAGCTCGA
>JBAZLX010000014.1:0-21638 GCA_041650075.1 Bdellovibrionales bacterium
CAATTTTATTCGGGACTCCGGCGGACAAAATCGTCAAAGAGGTTGCCCCGGGCGGACACATCGGTTTATTTATGGGCACACGCGCGCTCAGGGAAAAATGGCCCAAGATTGCCGCGTGGCTTCTCAGTCAAAAATTTTAGAGTTTCCCATGTTTTCTTCCGATGTCCGCGTGCTCGCCAAAAATATCGTTTCGTCCTACATGGCGACGCATCGCCGGATTGTCACGGCGGAATCCTGCACGGGCGGTCTTGTTGCCGGAGCTTTGACGGATATTCCGGGCGCATCTTCCGTTTTGGAGCGCGGGTTCGTTTGCTACAGCAACGAGTCCAAAATCGAAGTGTTGGGCGTGCCGCAAGAAACGCTTCAGCAATTCGGCGCCGTCAGTTCCCAGACCGCGGAAGAAATGGCGAAGGGAGCTTTGGAATTTTCTCTTGCCGACGTTGCCGTTTCCGTTACGGGCATTGCGGGCCCCGACGGCGGTACCGAAGAAAAGCCCGTGGGTCTTGTTTACTTCGGCCTTGCGACGCGCAAGGGCACGGTATGGTATTATAAGTGCACTTTTTCCGGCTCTCGCGACGAGATTCGGGAACAGGCCGTTATAGAAGCCTTGAAGCTTGTTCTGACCGTTGCGGACGGAATTGATTAGCTGACAGAACCGTTTTTAACATCGAATATTTGCGCAAAAGGCTTGAGAAGAGCGAAGGTTTCGCGATCCGTTCCGGTAAACCAGGCCTGCGCGCCGGTTGAAAGGATTTCTTCGAACAAACAATTGCGGTGATAGTCGTCGAGGTGCGCCGCGCAATCGTCGAGCAGAAATAAAGGCGCCATGCGCCGGGCTTCCGTCAGCAGCCTAACGTGCGCCAGCATCAACGCGATCATCAGCATTTTTTGTTCGCCCGCCGAGCAAAGATCTGCGGGACAGTTTTTGTCGTAATACATAACGCAAAGATCGCTTTTATGCGCCCCGATGGCCGTCGTGCCGCGACTAGCGTCTTCGCCGCGCGCGCGGGCGAAAGCGGCCCGAAGAGCGTCTTCGACCGGCAGGGCCGGTGCGTTATCCAGCATGTCCTCTGCCGTGCCGTGCACGCTGACGTCGGCGCGCGGGAAAGCGTCGCTCGCGTCTTCGATCACGCGCCGCAAGCGGTCAATCATGTGACGCCGCGCCGCGGCAATAGCCACCGCCGCCTGCGCCATTTCGTTTTCGAGAGCCGACAGCCACAAGGCATCGTTTCTGCCTTCGCGAAGCAAGCACATCCTTTCGCGCATTGCCTTTTCGTAAACGCGGACGCGGCTTCCGTGCGAGGGGTCGAATCCGCAGACAAGACTGTCGAGAAATTTACGCCGGACGGAGGAACTGTCGGCAAGCAGACGATCCATGTCGGGGGTCATCCACGCCATGGCAATGCGTTCAGCCAACAAGGCCTGACCGCGCGCCGGTTTGCCGTCTATGTGAACCAAGCGCCGTTCGCCTTCGGAGTCGTTAACGGCATTATCACGGCCCGTGCCGATACGCAAAGACCCCGCGTCCGTATCGAGTTCTATAGCCACTGCCCACGGCTTATCCGTCGCCCGGTTTTGCAAATCCGCCAAAGGACTGTGGCGCAAGCCGCGCCCCGGAACGAGGAGGCTGATCGATTCAAGAAGATTGGTCTTGCCGCTGCCGTTAGCGCCAGCAAGGACAACGGGGGCGCTGTTTAAAGAAAGCCGAAGGCTTCCGTAATTGCGGAAATTCGTAAGCGTGATTTTGGTAATCGAGAGAGGATCGGCTTCCGGAATCCGGTGTTCGCAAAAACCTTCTTTTTGCGCAGAACCTTCGGAACCGAAGGCCTTTTTAGCCGCCTGCATAATTGATCATTCCCGTCCAGAAGCGTTCGATCTTGCGCATAACGTCGGCGGCTTGAGTTAATTCTTCGGCCGTTATTTTCGCATTCCCCAACGACGCGGCCTGGCGTTCAAGATTTTCGTGGATGCTTTTGTGCAGCTCCAGCCCTTTCGGCGACAGCTTGATGCGCACGGAACGACGATCGTGCGGCGAACGCTCTTGAACAAGATATTGATTCTCGACCATTTTCTTGACGTTGTAGGAAACGTTCGATCCTAAATAGTAGCCGCGCGCCGTCAGCTCGCCGACCGTCATTTCATCAACGCCTATGTTATAGAGGATCAGCGCCTGAACGTTGTTGATGTCACGGATGCCCGCGCGATCAAGATCCGTCTTGATGACTTCGAGAAAGTGGCGGTGAACGCGTTCAATTAATAGAACGACTTCGTAATAGGCATGGTGCACGGTAATCTCCTTTAGCGACCCGGGGGGCGTGTAAACGCTCGGCGGTAGTCCTTTATGCGTCAATTAGTATTGATTTTGCGTTAAAAATCAATACGCGTTCCCTGTTTTTCTGCCCCAAAATATGCTTTAAAACCCTGCTCTTGCGTTCCGATACGCCTTCGGGCATTCTGCGCGCCAGTTAACCTCTGCCGTTTCAGGCTCGAGACCCCCTTTACCAACCTTTACGAGGACAAACGATGTATGACGCCTTTTCACTAATTTTTGGCTGCGGTATTCTGGCCCTGATCTATGGCCTGTTAACCGCTCGCTATGTTCTGTCGGCTCCTGCCGGCACTCCGCGGATGCAGGAAATCGCCGCTGCCATTCAGGAAGGCGCCAAAGCCTATCTGAACCGCCAGTATATGACGGTCGCCTTCGTCGGCATCATCATCTGCGCCATTCTCGCCATTTCTTTAGGCGCACATGTCGCTCTTGGCTTTGTTATCGGCGCGATCCTTTCGGGCGCGGCCGGATACATCGGCATGAACGTTTCGGTGCGCGCTAACGTGCGTACGGCCGCTGCAGCCAGCAACGGCATGGAACAGGCGCTTAGCATGGCGTTCAAGTCCGGCGCTATCACGGGCTTGCTCGTTGTCGGTCTCGGCCTTTTGGGGGTCGCCGGTTATTATTGCGTCCTGCTGCAGTGGAAAGGCGCCGTTGACGACGCTTCGCTGCGCTCGATTATCGAAGCTCTTGTGGCTTTGAGCTTCGGCGCTTCGTTGATTTCGATCTTCGCGCGCTTGGGCGGCGGAATCTTCACCAAAGGCGCTGACGTCGGCGCCGATCTGGTCGGCAAAGTCGAAGCCGGAATTCCCGAAGACGATCCGCGCAACCCCGCCGTGATTGCCGATAACGTCGGCGACAACGTCGGCGATTGCGCCGGTATGGCAGCGGATTTGTTCGAAACCTATGCCGTTACGATCGTGGCAACGATGCTTTTGGCCGCCACTTTCTTTACCGGCGAGGCGCGTTCGACCATGATGCTTTTGCCCCTTCTGATCGGCGGCGTTTGCATCGTAGCTTCCATCATCGGAACGTTCTTTGTGCGCTTGAGCCCCAACAAGAACATTATGGGCGCTTTGTACAAGGGACTGGTCGCCACCGGCGTCATTTCTGCGGCGTTTATCCTTTCCGTCGTCAGCAAGACGATCGGGATACACTCCGTCATCCAAATGACAAACGGTTTGACGATTTCGGGCGCGGAAGTGATGTACTGCGCTCTTACCGGCCTGGTCATTACGGCTTTGATGGTCGTCATTACCGAGTACTACACCTCGACGGCCTATCGTCCGGTCAAGAGCATCGCCGAAGCCTCGGCTAACGGTCATGGCACCAACGTCATTCAGGGACTGGCCGTTTCGATGGAGTCCACGGCTTTGCCGGTGGTCGTCATTTGCGTCGGCATTATCGTTGCCTACACCCTCGCGGGGTTGTTCGGCATCGCTATCGCCGCAACGACGATGTTGGCTTTGGCCGGCATGATCGTGGCGCTCGACGCTTACGGTCCTGTCACCGATAACGCGGGCGGCATTGCGGAAATGTCCAATATGCCCAAGGAAATCCGCGTGACCACCGACGCTTTGGATGCCGTCGGCAACACGACAAAGGCCGTCACGAAGGGCTATGCCATCGCTTCGGCAGGTCTTGCGGCTTTGGTGTTGTTCACGGCCTACATTCAGGATTTGCAGCATTATTTCCCGTCCGTCGACGTGACGTTCGATCTGCAGAGCCCGTATGTCGTCGTCGGCCTGTTCATCGGCGGATTGCTGCCTTACCTGTTCGGCGCTATGGCTATGACCGCCGTGGGTCGCGCAGCCGGTTCCGTTGTGCAGGAAGTTCGCCGTCAATTCCGCGAAATCAAGGGCATTATGGAAGGCAAAGCCAAGCCGGAATACGGCACGGCTGTCGATATGCTGACCAAGGCCGCCATTCGCGAAATGATTGTGCCGTCCTTGCTGCCTGTTGCGGCGCCTGTCGTTTTGTATTTTGTCGTGAACTTTGTGGCGGGACAAGCTCAGGCCTTTACGGCTTTGGGCGCCATGCTGCTCGGCACGATCGTGACGGGTCTCTTCGTCGCCATCTCGATGACATCGGGCGGCGGCGCTTGGGACAACGCCAAGAAATACATCGAAATGGGCAATCTCGGCGGCAAAGGGTCGGAGGCTCATAAGGCCGCCGTCACCGGCGACACTGTCGGCGATCCATACAAGGACACCGCGGGCCCTGCCGTTAACCCGATGATCAAGATCATCAACATCGTGGCAATTTTGCTTCTGGCAATTCTTGCTGCCGTGTAGTTTTCTTGAATAATCAGAATAAAAAGCCCCGCTTAAACGCGGGGCTTTTTTTCGAGCGCCTCTAGGGTATAACTGGCTCATGGAAAAGACGAAACAACCCTCGCGCCTTTATGGCCGCCGCAAAGGCAGGCCTTTGCATACGCGTAAAAAACTTTTGATTCAGGAGCTGTTGCCCAAGCTTCTTATTCCGCTGAAGGAAAATACGCGCACGCCTCCTTATGAATTTTTCAAGGACGCCAAACCGGCTCCGGTTTGGATGGAGGTCGGGTTCGGCGGCGGCGAACATCTGGCGGCGCAGGCAAAACTTCATCCGGATACTCTTTTTATCGGGTGCGAGCCTTTTGTGAACGGCGTTGCCGGGCTGCTTGACGCCATCGATCGGGAAAAGCTCGAGAACGTCCGCATTTTCAATAACGACGCCCGGATTATGCTCGATGCGCTTTCGGACTCTTCCATTGATAAGTGCTTTATTTTGTTTTCGGATCCCTGGCCGAAAAAGCGCCACGCCAAGCGGCGCTTTGTGGGGCCCGATAATCTTGAACGCCTGGCGCGCGTTCTTAAACCCGGCGGTCTTTTGCGTCTTGCTTCCGATCATCCCTCCTTGATCGAATGGATGCACGAATGCCTGTCCATTCATCCGGATTTCGTTTGCGACTATGCGCACGATACGCCGCCTCCGGATTGGGTTCCGACCCGTTATCAGGAGAAAGCCATCAAGGCCGGAAGAAAACCGTTTTTTATGGATTATCGCCGGAAAGATTCAAATTAGAGCCACGGCCGCCGTTAAAAGAAGTCCCGCTCCCGCAAAGATGGCCATTTTTCCGTAGAGAACGAACCATGGTACGAGCTGTTGGTGGGGGAGAAGCGATTGCCCGTCCTGGGATTTAATTATTCCCTGATTGAAGAAGCTTTTTTGTGCCCCATAAACCCATAGGACGAAGCCTCCGACAAAAAGAAACGACAGCCCCCAGATGGTCATCCATGTCATTTGAGAAAGCGTATACATGATGTCCTTCTCCCTTCTTGCCTAACCTCTAGTTTTCAAGCCACGTCCAACCATCCCTGTTCAAAACCTGCATGGGCTGAAAACGCGATTTATAGCTCATTTTACGCGCCGCGGCGATCCAATAGCCAAGATAGACAAAAGGCAGCCCCTGATTGCGCGCTTCGCCTATCAAAGACAAAATCAGCATCGTTCCAAGGCTACGATGCGGCTCGTCAGGAGTAAAGAAGCTGTACACGGCGGAAAGCCCGTCGCCGACACGATCGGCCAAGATACACCCCTTCAGGACACCGTCGGCGCCGCGCAGGCCATAGAGCCGCGTATCGGCCTGACCCTCGCACAACATCGCGGCAAAGTCTTCTTCTGCCATATGCACCATGTCGCTGTCGCCGTGGCGCGCCTTTTGGTAGGCGCAGAAAAGGGAGAAAAGATCGGCGCTTGTTTGAAGGGGCAGTTGTTCCCAGCTCAAATCGTCGTTGCGCGCCAACACGCGCCGAAGCGAACGCGTTAAAAGAAAAGCCCCCACGGGAACACGCACCGGAATGCAGGCGTTGCATGCCTCGCACGCCGGACGATAAACGATATCCTGACTGCGACGGAAACCTGCGCGACATAAAGCCCCGTTAATTTCGGCGTTTTTGCCGTTGTCGCTACGTAGATACGTAAATAATTTTCTTTCAACCTGCGCCGGGAGATAAGGACACGGCAACGGGCCTGACAGATAGAACCTTAGATTAATCAGGTCTTCGGACGGCATCATCGTCATGCGCCCATTCTATCGTTTTTCCGCATAAAAGGAAAACATTCATGACAAGAAAGAGACTATAGCCGCCGATACTTCTGCCGGTTGCGTAAAATCAACGCGCGGGTGCCGGAAAGGAACCCATTGGAAGCGCGCATACCACACTTTTTCCTGATGCGGCGGCTGTCCGTAATTATAGGTGGAAAGAGGACGATAGCTTTCCTGCTCGACGCCAAGATAGGAGATATTGCAAGCTTCCGACGCGTAAATTTTTACGACCGCTTTTTTGGCTTCCCGTTCTTCGGGCGTCAGGGAAATGACGCGCACGGTCTCGTCCGACGAGATGAAGGTTTGATACCGCGCCTTGCCCCCGAAAAAATTATATTCGGCAAATTCCAGAACGCTGACGCGCGATTTCAGCTTATATCCGATGGCATTAAGGGCGTCATGGTCGGGATTGCCGCCTTCATAAGCCGGAACCCACACCTGATCGGGACGAAACTGCGCAAGGGCCTCTTGAACCTCTCTGAACGCCTGGGGCAGCTCGCGCCACAAGGCACGCGACGGACGGGAGCTCCGGCCGACAGGCTGCAATCCGAGCGCCAACGCTGCCGCTTCGGCTTCGGCATGGCGCGTCGATACGACCCGATCGTAGTTCTTGCGCGCCCACGGCCACATGGATTCGCGAGGAATACATCCGTTCGTAAGATAAAGGGCCGATACCGTTGCCCCCGCTGCGCGGGCATGGGCAATGGACGTCGCGCAGCCGACAACCTCGTCATCGGGGTGCGCAACAAGAATCAGGATGCGTTTGCCGAACATTTTGTTTTGTCCTTTCGCACAAGAGCCTCCCAAACGGGCAAGAAATCCTCTTTCAACAGATCAGGCCATCCGCCGAGTTTTTCTCGCCGGAAAATTACGGCCGCGTCATGCATGGCCGTTCGTTGCTCTTTATTTTCGGACATTCGGGTCAGGGCGTCCGTCCATGAAGAAACGTTGCTTTCGACCTCTTGTATCGCCGGTGAATTGCCATACAAAACGGGCATGCCGTTTAATGCCGACGCAAGAACCGGGCATCCGCAAGACAGGGCCTCGGCGCCGATAAGGCCTCCGATTTCGATGTCTGATACCATGGAAAGACAATCAACGGCGGCATAAAGTTTTGCCAGCTTTTCCGGCGACAAAAACCCCGCCAATGTGGCGTTATCGCCCAAGACGGCTTTGACCTCGGCGCTCATCGGGCCGAGCCCCGCGACGATAAGATGAAGCTTGACGCCGTTTTCGATGGTTTTGGCACACGCCTGCACCAATAAGGGCATATTTTTTCCTGCATCGACGCGTCCGACAAAAAGGGTCAAAAATTTTCCCGGCGGAATATTATAGTCGCGTTCGATTTCGGCTCGGGCATCCTGCAGAGGAACGAACAAGTCTTTATCGACGCCCATTCGCATCCGCCGGACGAGGCCTTCCGGGATATATTTCTGCGCCAAAACCTTATCCGCCGGACGCATCGCGAACACGGCTGAGCAGGCCTGCAAGTGTTGCCCCAAGCGTTTGTTTTTCTTGGCGCGCTCCCGTTTCGATATTTTCAACAGGGAATCTATCCGGGCGCCGGCTCTTTTTCCAAAAAGACTTAAAAGCATCTCATGCGTGAATAGTTCCGCATATGCAGGCGTGTCTGTATGAAACGATGTAACCAAAGGGATGCCGTGCTGGCGGCTGACGCGTTCTGCCGTGCGCGCAAAGGCAAAATAGGCGTCCGTTGCGTGAAGGAGGTCGTATGAGGGCAGCTCTTTTGCCAGACGAGGATGAAGCGGAGCAAGATCCGTGTGCGCCGGAACATATGGCAGAAACTTCAGGTGCGCCGTGCTGAAAAAAGGCGGTAAATAACGAAGCCTGACTTGCGGCGAGAGAACGTCGTCCGCGCGGTCGCCGAGAAAATAGACCGTTAAATCTATCGGAGCTTTTTCCTTCACGACCGCTTGGGCCATGAGCTCCCAATACTTGACGTGTCCGCCTGCCGTCGTCCCGCCCGGCAAATCAACCAAAACGGCAATGCGCGGATATACTGGCATCGTCATACCCCCGCGACGGTAAGGCCTTCGACACGAAGCGTCGGGGCATCAATGCCGTATTGAAATTGAAGATCGTCGGCCGCCGTCGTATTTAAAAACATGTCCTTGAGATTTCCGGCAATTGTCATTTCATTGACGGGAAAAGCTATTTGCCCGTTTTCGATCCAGAATCCCGACGCCGCCTGACTGTAATCGCCCGTTACGCCGTTGACCCCCATCCCCATAGTCTCGGTCACAAAAAGGCCCTGGGCGACATCGCTCATTAACGAAGAAAGAGACAAGATCCCCGCTTTCATAAACATATTGCTGGGCGAAGGGGACGGCGTTCCTCCCGGCGACCGCGAGGCATGTCCTGTGCTTTTCATTTTCAACTGCCGCGCCGACCGAAGGTCGAGAAGCCAGGACGTCAACACGCCGGCTTCAACAACCTGACGCGGTTGGGTCAACAGGCCTTCGGCATCGAAGGCGCGGGAGCGCAAGCCTCTGGCACGGAAGGGATCGTCTACAATCGTTATGGAATCCGGGAAAATTTTTTGTCCTAGCTTGTCTTTCAGGAAACTCGTGCCGCGCGCGATGGACGTTCCCGCTATGGCATCAACCAACGTTCCTATCAATCCTCCGGAGATGCGAGAGTCGAAAAAAACGGGCACGCGAGCCGTCGGCATTTTTCGCGGATTCAGGCGGCGGATGGCCCGTTCTCCCGCTTTGCGGCCAATCGAGGCGGGAGACGGAAGATCGGACGCAAACACGCGCGAGGCAAAATCATAATCCCGCTGCATGCCTGTGCCTTCTCCGGCAAGAACGGAGGCGCTCAGGCTATACCCCGTGCGGACGGTTGACCCAGAAAAACCGTTGCTGGCTGCAAGCGTTACCTGGCTTTTGCGCCACCCCGCCCCGACGCCTTCCGAATTTGTCACGCCCTTTACGGCTCGGGCGGCTTCTTCCATTTCGCGCGCCTTGGCTATTAGCTGTTCGACGGAATATTCGGTTTTATCCGCCGTTTCGAGCACGGGGAAATCGGAAGCCATTTCTTCAGGCGACGCAATTCCGCAAAACAGGTCATCGGGAGCAAGGCGCGCCATTGCGACGGCGCGTCCAACAAGTTCGGCCATTGCCTTCGGGCTGCGATCGGTTGAAGAAACGATAGCCTGCTTTTGCCCGACGAATACTCTGAGACCGAGATCGCCGGATTCCGACCTTTCAAGGCTTTCTATTTTGCCCAAACGCATCGAAACCGAAAGATCGGCTGAATCAACAAGCATTGCATCCGCAGCGTCCGCTCCGGTCCGGCGCGCCATTTTTATCAGGTCTGTCAATGTATCTACATTCTCTTTTGTCATTTCCGCCTTGTACGTTTTTCTTGCCACGTTCTGATGTTGCCCAAGTCAACGTGAACATGGTTGTCCTTGGGATAATAGGCGACGCCCCCACGCTGCATCGTTTTGGCAATTTCGCAAATAGCTTTTCCGTTAACGCCTTCGATGCGGAAATCTACGGCCCATCCGTATTTATGAAGGCTGTCTTTTGCGACATTTTTGTTCTTTTTTGCCAATCGTTTGTTGGTTATCGCCGACCGATAGCCCGAGAGAATCTGAAAGGGCACCGTTTCGGGCAAGCTTAATCTTTTTCGTATATCCACCATGAAGTCTATGAGTTCGGGGTCAATTTTACCGGCATTGTTGGAGTGGCGATCGCGCATCAGCTTGTTAATTTTTTTCATTGCCGCGCTGTCATAGTGCTTGTCGGAATAATATACGACATCCAGCTTTTCCCCGTTGTTCGGGTATACCAGAACGATGCGCCGAACGGCATCGCGATCGGGCTCTGTCTTTTCCAGGCCCGTTCCGGAAACAAACTGTGGTGACGAATAGTTTTCTTTCGTGGCGCTTCGAGAAGGGGCGCACGCACATACAGCGCACAGCATCAAGAGAATTAGGTTCTTCCTCATTCCTGCATTCCTGCCAAGCGATAGGTTCCCGCCTCGTTAACGAGCCAGTTTTCCCCGTCTTTATCCAGCTTGCGCCGTAATTGGTAAATATGTGTTTCCAGAGTGTGCGTGTCTATTTGTTCGTCATAACCCCAAACGTCGGCAAGAACGTCTTTTCGCGTCACAGGCGTTTTGTTTCGAGCCAGATAAATGAGGAGTGCCGTTTCTTTTTCCGTTAACCGGATGGGCTCCGGCTCTCCGTTGCGCAAAATGCGGCGGTTTTGGGGTTCCAGCCGATAGGGACCAAACATTACGGCGGCGACGCGCAATAACGGCGCGGTCTCAAGAAAATACTTGATGCGCGCCACCAAGTGCCCAAGCCGAAGCGGTTTCGATAACGTTTCGGTAACGCCTTCAATATCATCGGTTCCGCCGAGCAACACTATCGTCGGGTTTCCCGGATTATTGTTCAGGGCTCTTATTAGAGCTTCGGTTTTTTCGTCCGTTTCGAAACTATCAACAATGACGATATTCGGCTTTTCTTCGTTTTCCTGCTTTAACGCCGCCAGAGACGAGTCAATAATGCGAGGATCGCCAAGTTGCGCAGCCTTGATTTGCTCGACAACCGCCTCGCGAAGTGAAATATCGGGGATGTGTATATATATGTCCGGCATAGGGTCATGGGTTTAATAGAATCACGACATAAAGGATAGTGCGCAAACCCTCTTTGGTGTAGAAGAAAATAGGCTATTGTTGAAAAGCAAGGAGGCCAAAACGTGACGGATAAGCCTGTTCCAAAAGCCGGAGTTATGGGATGGCCGATCGGCCATTCTCTTTCGCCCCGCGTGCACGGGTTTTGGCTGCAAAGCCTCCACATTCAGGGAAGCTATGAGGCTTTCGCGGTAAAGCCGGAGGATCTGCGAACAGCCTTGCACAATCTACAGGCCAATGGGCTTGTTGGCGTTAATTTAACGATTCCTCACAAAATTGCCGCGCTTAAAATCGTCGATACGCTTAATGAGGCCGCAAAACGCATAGGCGCCGTCAATCTGGTCACCGTGGATGCGTCGGGCAAATTGCATGGCAGCAATACCGATGCCTATGGGTTTGCACAGAACCTTTTGTCGGCGGGCGTCAGACCGTTTCGAGGAACCGCTTTTGTCCTGGGCGCGGGCGGCGCCTCTCGCGCCGTGCTTGTGGCTCTTGAAGATTTGGGTTTTTCGGAAATTCGCATTGCCAATCGCACAATTAAAAGCGCAGAAAAGCTGGCGCTTGAGCTGGCTACGCCGCAAACGAAAATTTCGGTGGTTCCATGGGCCCATGCTTCGGAAAAGTTTGAGGGAAGCGATCTTCTTGTCAACACGACGTCGCTAGGCATGGCGGGACAACCGGAGTTGACCGTTTCTCTTGACGCTTTGCCGCCTTCGGCTTCCGTCGCCGATATTGTTTATGCGCCGCTTGAAACGGCTCTATTAAAACAGGCAAAAAAACGGGGATGTCGGACAATTGACGGGCTTGGCATGTTACTGCATCAGGCGCGCCCCGCCTTTAAGGCCTTTTTTGGTCGCGATCCAGAAGTTACGGAAGATTTACGGGCTTTCGTTCTGGGCGGGAGAAAAAAGACATGATGACCATTGGCCTGACGGGCGGAATCGGCATGGGAAAAACGCCGGTTGCGAATATGTTGAGAAACATGGGCTTTCCCGTTCACAGCGCCGATGCCGTCGTTAAAGAAGAGTATGAACCCGGGGGCGCCGCCTATGCTTTCGTAAGGGATGGCTGGCCGGAAATGCTGAAAGACGACCTTGTTGACGGCAATAAATGGGGCAATTTCGTTTTCAATCATCCCGACGTTTTGGAAAAGCTGGAAAAAATTCTCCATCCCCTCGTTGAAAAATCCGAACAGGCGTTTCTTCAGCAAGCGCGCGAAAAAGCGGCGCGCGCTGCCGTGCTGGAAATTCCCTTGCTGTTTGAAACGGGGGCAGAAAAACGTTGTGACATAACCTTATGTGCGACAGCGTCTGCCAACGTACAAAAATCCCGGGTTCTTCTGCGAAAAAACATGAACGAGGAAAAATTCAACGCTATTCTGGCGAAACAGTGGCCGAATGACAAAAAATGCCAAAAGGCCGACTACACAGTGCCAACCGACTGCAGCTTTGCCGAAACGGAAAAGCATTTGCGCGATTTGCTTATCGGATTAGGCTTGCTCGACAAATAGGGCGCGCCGCCGCGATTACGAAAATATCTTGGTAATCTTGGATATAATCTCCAAATGAACAAGATCGTTCCACGTCGCAAAAAGCATCAAAGAAACGACGAGAACAAACCCTATGCGCAATCCCGTTTCTTGCGCTTTTTCGTTGATAGGGCGACCAAGCAGCTTTTCGAGAGAGAAAAACAGCAGGTGTCCGCCGTCAAGAAGGGGCACGGGGAATATATTGATTAGCCCCAGATTGATGGAAATGATCGCCGTAAACCAGACAAGCGCCCAAAAACCGTCCTGAGCGATCCGCCCCGACATTTCGGCAATGCGCAAGGGCCCGCCTATTTCTTCCGATCCTCGCGTGCCCTTGATTATTTGCCCGACGGCCGCAAGCGTATCTGCGGAAATATTCCAGGATTCAATCGTTGCATAGTATATGGCCTGAAGCGGCGATCTTTTGATGCGTTCGATTTTTTCAGAATAAATCCCTATCCTGCCTACGCGTTGCTCGCCGCCGAACCGGTCTTTTTGAACGGAGATTTCCGGCGTCAGTGTAAAGGTTTTTTGTTCTCCGGCGCGATCAACGACAACTTCTGCGGGGACTCCGGAATTCATCCCGATGATGCGTTTGATGTCTTCAAAACGAATTATTTCTTTGCCGTCAATGGACAGAACTTTGTCTCCGGCCAAAAGGCCGCCGCGCTCCGCGACGCTCTTTTCCATCAGCGCGCTGACAACAGGCGGGGAAAACGGTTGTCCCCAAAACATAAACAAAACAGCCAGGGCAATTATCGCAAAAAGATAGTTCGATAAAGGCCCGGCGCCGACGACGATCATACGCTTGCCGACGTTTTGGTGAAAAAAGGATATTTTCTTTTCCGCCTCGGTCATTGTTTTGACGGATTCGTCCGGCGTACTGGCGGCATCGGCATCGCCGAACATCTTGACGTATCCGCCGAGAGGCAAACAGGCCACTTGCCAAACCGTTCCGCTTTTGTCCGTCCAGCCAAAAAGCTTGCGTCCAAAACCTATAGAAAAAGATTCGACGCGGATGCCGCAGGCTCTTGCCGCCAGATAGTGGCCAAACTCGTGGACAAAAACGACCGCGCTTATGACGACGATAAAAGGCAGGGCATACTGTTGGGCAAACGAGAGGATGTCCAAGACGTACGGTTTTGCAAGAAAAAGGAAGTCCAGCATAAAAGTTCGTTCCATTGATAAAGGCAGAGGTGCCACCTTTATATAGTCTTCTTTGTCTTCCGCAAGCAAAGACCGTCCGGGGCAAGGAAACCCCGAGAACGCTTTGTCGAACGGCGTTTCTTTCTCTTGTGCTTCTAAAGCCCAGTCCCTAAACTAGCGGCCTTGTTTCCCTTTTTTATTCTCAGGATCCTCCATGCTTAAAAATCTGTTCCGGCTTTTTGCCCTCCTCGTCTTGTTTGCCGGGTTGGCCTCTTCGCCTCTTTTTGCCAAAGACGCTCCGGATGAACAGAAAGACGAGACCAAAACAAATGAATCCGCGGGCGATACTTTTAGGCAGCTAACTCTTTTTTCCGATGTTTTGGAGCGCGTGCGCGCGGATTATGTCGATTCCGTTCCTGACAGCAAGCTGATCGAAAACGCTCTTAACGGAATGCTGTCTTCCCTTGATCCGCATTCCGGATACATGAACAAAAAAAGTTTTCAGGAAATGCAAACCCAAACCCGCGGCGAGTTCGGCGGCTTGGGTATCGAAATCACGATGGAGAACGGCATCGTCAAAGTCGTGTCCCCCATTGACGACACGCCCGCCGCCAAGGCCGGCATGCAGCCCAACGACTATATTACGCACATCAACACGAAACCCGTTACCGACTATACGCTTAACGAGGCCGTCGATCATATGCGGGGGCTTCCCGGCACCAAGGTTACGCTGACTGTCCGTCGCGGCAGCCTTTCGAGCCAGCCGTTCGATTTGACGCTTACGCGCGCGATTATCCGCGTACAATCCGTCAAATGGGAACCCAAGGGCGATATTGCCTACATCCGCATCAGCGCCTTTAACGAACAAACGCAAGTCGGGCTGAACAAAGCCTTGGCCGAAGCGGAGGAAAAGATCGGCTCTAAATTGCTCGGCTACATTCTCGATCTTCGCAACAATCCGGGAGGATTGCTGGATGAGGCGGTTTCCGTTTCCGGAACCTTCCTTGAAGCCGACAAAGAAATCGTTTCGACGCGCGGCCGCCACAAAGAGGAAGATCAGATATTATCCTCCAAAGGCAGCGATAAGGCCCATGGAAAGCCCATCGTCATCTTAATCAACGGCGGGTCAGCCTCGGCTTCGGAAATTGTTGCCGGCGCTCTTCAGGATCACAAGCGCGCGATTCTTATCGGAACGAAAAGTTTCGGCAAGGGATCGGTTCAAACCATTATTCCGGTTTCGGGCGGAGGCGCCATGCGTTTGACAACGGCACGCTATTATACGCCTTCCGGACGTTCTATTCAGGCGCTCGGCATCGAGCCGGATATTGTCGTGCAACCGGCCAAGCTTGAAAAAGTGGCGTTTGGCCCCGGCATCCACGAGGCCGATCTTAAGGGCGCTTTGCAAAACGACGCCGCAAAGAAAGAGGCTGGCGATAGATCAAACGAAAACGACCAGTCCGTTGAAGGCGAGGATGACGACGCTATCCCGCCGGTAGATTCCAAAAAAACGAAGGGCAAGGGCGCGAAAAAAGGGGACGCTCCTTTCGATTACCAACTCGCCCGCGCGCTGGACTTAATACGCGGCATCTCTTTGTACCAGACAAAGGCAACGAAATAAGACGCGTTCGCTTTTTTAGGGAGCGGGACTGTCTTGTGCCGGATCCCGGGGCACAGATGGGGGCGTTCTTTGCTCTGGGCTGCGGGGCTCTTCGCCACGAAGGGGAAACAGGCACACACTTTTTCCGACTTCATTAACAGAAATATAGATGTTCCGAAGGTCAACGACGGATACTTTCCCCGCCTGTCCGTTCTTCCGCGTAATGCCGTCGCAAAGAGGTTTTTGGTCATTGGGCAATGGAAAGGCGTAGGTTTTCCCAAAAATTTCCGCCCCCTCAATCACGCCCGCCGAGGGGTTGGTTCCGTATCCCCATTTGTGAAGCGTTTTCATCGTCATGCCGCACCTTAAAAAGCCGTAGAGCGCGTTGGGCGTCACCTCATTGTAAAATACGACGACAATCTGGCGATCCGGGAACTGGCGAGCTAAAGAAATGGCCACTTTCTCGGCTCGAATTCCTTCGTCCTCGCATTTTTCGGTTTTTTGGTTGTTTCTTGTTTTCTCCAACAGAATCTTCTTCATGCTCTCATCGGAGTTTACGGCTACGAAAAAAGCCGGTTTTCTTCCAGGTGTTGGGGGAAGCCCCTTTTCGGCGCGTGTTTGTCTTTCTTTCTCTTCTTCGTCGGCAATAAATTGAAATCCCGCTAATGTCGTGGGATCAACAATTTCTTTCGCCGCAGCGTAGGTGCCGTTCGTGAAATGCCCGGAAAAAATGCCTTTCTCGGCCAAATTCAGAAGGATAAGATTTTTCGCGTCATAGTTCGGGACTACGATCAAGTTTTTGGGTTGGTTTTCCATATTCTTTCTCAATATTAAGCTCTTTGTTTTCGTTATATATACACCGCCTTATATAAACACAGGGTACATCGGCAAGAATGAAAGTAAAAATCAAAATGTTAGTAGAAAAAGCCCTGTTTTTGTGTTTATTTGCCATGTCCTATACAAGAGACTGTCGTGTTTTTGAAACAGGCCGCTTTAAATTGAGGTTAGCCCATGGCTCATACTTTTGATCCGACCATCGTTCGTGAATATGACATTCGCGGCACCGTTGGTAAAAATTTGACGGATACCGACGCAAAACTGCTAGGTCAAGCTTTCGGCACTATGGTTATCCGCGCCGGCGGCAAACGTATCGTTGCGGGTTTTGACGGACGCACACACTCTCCCCTGCTTGAAGCGGCTTTAGTTGACGGCCTTGTTTCAACCGGCGTTGCCGTCGAACGCGTCGGCCTTGGGCCAACGCCAATGCTTTATTTTGCCGTGACTCATCTTAATGCCGACGCGGGCATTATGGTTACGGGATCGCACAATCCTCCCGATCAAAACGGGTTCAAGATGCTGATCTCCAAACAATTGCCGGGAGGAGGCCCTGTTTACGGCGCGGCAATTAAGGCTCTTGCAGATATGGTGGCAAATAAAGATTTTGTTTCCGGCAGAGGCTCGTCTCAATCAACGGATGTTTCGGAAGCTTATATTGCACGCGTTTTGCAAGACTATCAGGGAAAAAATCCGCTAAAAATCGTCTGGGATTGCGGCAGCGGCGCTTCAGGCAGAATTATGAAGCGGCTGACTCAAAAACTCCCCGGCATTCATACATTGCTGTATGCCGAAATTGACGGCACGTTTCCCTATCACCATCCCGATCCGACGGTGCCTAAAAACCTGATTGACCTTCAAAACACCGTGAAGGAAATGAACGCAGACCTTGGCATTGCCTTCGATGGAGATGCTGACCGCATCGGCGCCGTTGACAGCAAACAACGCATTGTCGCCGGAGATCAGTTGTTGGCCATCTATGCCCACGAGGTTTTGAAAACGCACCCCGGCGCTACAATCATTGCCGATGTCAAGGCATCGCAGGTTTTGTTCGACAAGGTTGCCGAACTCGGCGGAAATCCCCTTATGGGCAAGACCGGCCATTCCCTGATTAAGGCAAAAATGGCGGAAACAAATTCGCCTTTGGCCGGGGAAATGAGCGGGCATATGTTTTTTGCCGACAAGTATTACGGCTATGACGATGCGATTTATTCTGCCGTACGGCTGGTTTCCTTGCTTAGCGCTTCGGAAAAATCTCTCGCCGAATGGCGCGACAGCTTGCCTCAAATGGTCAACACGCCTGAACTGCGCTTCGACGTTGACGAAGCACGCAAATTTGCCGTTGTAGACGAGGTCAAGGCACGCTTGACTGCGGCCGGGGCCAAAGTGAACGACACCGATGGCGTGCGCGTTCTTACAGAAGACGGCTGGTGGCTTCTTCGCGCATCAAATACGCAAGCCGTTTTGGTCGCCCGCGCCGAATCTAAAAACAAAGAAGGGCTTGAGCGGCTTAAGACGTTGCTTCTCGAGCAATTGAAGGCCTCCGGATTGCAATGCTCGATCTAAAAACGGCGGACTTCGATTTCGATCTTCCGACAACCTGCATTGCGCAAACCGCCTGCGAGCCTCGCGATTGCGCGCGGTTGTTGCGGATTATGCCGGAATCCTTATCCGATCATCATATCTTCGATCTGCCCGATTTACTGAAAACCGGCGATTTGCTCGTTATCAATGACACCCGCGTTATCCCTGCGCGGATTTTCGGTAAACGCGGCGAAGTCAAAGTCGAGGTGTTGTTGTGTAAAAAAAATGGCAGCCTCGACATGGGCTGTTCTTGCGCGCCCGGGAAAACGGTTGAAGATTGGGAATACAATCACTTTTGCTCCCGACTTTTCGGCAGAGGTTTTAGAAAAACGCGAAGACGGAGAAGTTTTGCTTCGCTTTAACGTTGCGGATGACGCTTTTTTGCCGCTGCTGCAAAAATATGGCGAGCCGCCCCTGCCCCCCTATATCAAGCGCTCTCCGGGCTCCGCCAGAGCCGATGCGGAGCGCTACCAAACCGTTTTTGCCAACCGCGACGGCGCCGTCGCCGCTCCAACGGCAGGGCTTCATTTTACGCCTGCGCTTTTAGACAAGCTTGCCGCCAAAGGCATTGGGCTGGTTAAAGTCACCCTGCATGTCGGCGCTGGCACATTTTTACCCGTTAAAACCGAATATATTAAAGATCATATCATGCATGCCGAGTGGGGCGAGATTTCAGAAGACGTCGCCAACAGCATAAACCTGGCCCATCGCGAGGGACGGCGGATAGTGTGCGTTGGAACAACCAGTTTGCGCGTTCTTGAAAGTGCGGCGGATGAAAATGGAAGCGTTCGCCCGTTTTCGGAAGAAACGTCGATTTTTATTACGCCCGGCTATCGTTTTCGCATTTGCGACGTTTTGATGACTAATTTTCACCTTCCACAGTCCACTCTTTTTATGCTGGTGTCGGCGTTTATGGGGCTTGAGGCTATGCGCGCCGCATATGCTTATGCTATCAGGGAAAACTATCGTTTTTATTCGTATGGCGATGCTTGTTTGCTGGAACGGGGGAATTAATGTCTTGGGATGAAAAATTTATGAAGCTTGCCCTGCATATTGCGTCATGGAGCAAGGATCGCAATCGCAAGGTCGGCGCTGTCGTTATTGGTCCGGATAATGAAATCCGCTCGACAGGGTACAATGGCATTCCTCGCGGCGTACGCGATGATGTAGATGCGCGTTATAGCAGAGAAACAAAGGAAAAATATCTTTGGGCCGCCCACGCTGAACGTAATGCCGTATATAATGCCGCACGCATCGGCGTTTCTTTAAAGGGCTGCCGAATCTACAGCACTCTTTATCCCTGCGTTGACTGCGTTATCGCCGTCATTCAGAGCGGCATCACCGAACTGATCACGACGAAGCCGGACTTTAAGGATCCTCAATGGGGAGAGGGCTATAAAAGAGCTCAAATTATGTTACAGGAAGCTAATATCAACGTTCGCTATATGGATTTATAAACAAGGATTGTTTTCACATGGCTGTTTTCGGTTTTACCATTTCCTCGACAGACGGGGCTGCTCGACGCGGCCGCGTTACCACGGCGCACGGAACGTTTGAAACACCCGCTTTCATGGCAACGGCAACGGCTGCGACCGTCAAGGCGATGACGCCCGATAGCGTGCGGGCAACGGGCGCCGAACTGGCCATATGCAACACTTATCACTTGATGCTGCGTCCGACGGCGGAACGCGTTAATCGTCTCGGAGGCCTTCATAAATTTATGGAGTGGCCGGGCCCCATCGTTACGGATTCAGGCGGATTTCAGGTCTTTTCGCTATCCAAGCTGAGAACGATTAACGAAAATGGCGTGATCTTTCGTTCGCACATTGACGGCAGTTCGCATGAGCTGACGCCCGAGAGGTCGATGCAGATTCAGCATCTTCTGGACAGCGATATCGCGATGGCCTTTGACGAATGCACGGCGTTTCCTGCGACATGGGAGGAGGCCGCTCATTCAATGCGATTATCCATGCGTTGGGCCGAACGATGCAAAAAAGCATTTCAGCCCCGCGAAGGATATGCGCTTTTCGGGATTAATCAGGGAAACGTTTTTCAGGATTTGCGGGAAGAATCGGCAAAAGCTCTTAACGATCTCGATACCGAAGGATACGGCATCGGCGGCCTTGCCATCGGCGAAGGACAAGAAAAAATGTTTTCGACGCTGGACTTTACGATCCCCGCGTTGAAACCTGAAAAACCCCGGTATCTTATGGGCGTTGGTCGGCCGGACGATATTGTCGGTTCGGTTATACGTGGCGTCGATATGTTTGACTGCGTTATGCCGACCCGCTCAGGCCGCACGGGACAGGCTTTTACCTCCCGCGGCACCGTCAACATTCGAAACGCACGGCACTTGGACGATCCCCGCCCTCTGGACGAACGTTGCGAATGTCTTGCTTGTAAAAGATATTCCCGCGCTTATTTACACCATCTTTTCCGCAATGAGGAAATGCTGGGCCCCATTCTTCTCACGACACACAATTTGCAGTATTATCAGAGTCTGATGCAGGGCTTGCGACAAGCTATTGAGACAAAAACTTTGGGCGCATTCACCGCTTCTTTTTATGAAGAGCAGGCGCGGGGAGATATAGATCCATTACCATGAGAATGTTTCTTTCTTTTTTGTTCTTCTTTTTTGTTTCGGCTTCTTTTGCCTCGGCTGCCGAAGAAATTGACAATACGTCGCATCTTCCCCTGCCTCGCTTTGCCTCGCTGCGTAGCGACGAAGTCAACATGCGCGCAGGGCCGGGGCTGCGCTATCCTATCGAATGGGTTTACAAGCGCCGCGGGCTGCCGGTCGAAATCACGGCAGAGTACGACATTTGGAGACGCGTTCGCGATCCCGAAGGAACGGAAGGGTGGGTCAGCAAAACCGAATTGGTCGGCAAGCGCAGCGCAGTCGTCATCGGGGGCAAGCAAGATTTGCGAGAAGATCACAATGACGAGGCCGTAATTCTTGCCCATCTTGATGAGGGGGCAATGGGACAAATTCTGTCCTGCAAAAAAGAATGGTGCCGCGTCAAATTCGGCGGCATAAAAGGATACTTGCGCAAGACCGGCTTCTGGGGTGCCTATCCTGAAGAATTGTTCGATTAAAAGATACTATTCCGAGGCCGGTTGCTTATAAGCAGCGCAAATCGCCCCGCCGCCGGGAATGGGCATGCGGCCGGAGCAGTTTGTCGGCTCCCATCCGCGATAGCGCATACATTCCGTTACGACGAGAGAGGGCTTCTGTGCGCAGTTTTCTTCTTCATCCTGCATGACTGTCATGCTGGTTTGTGCCAACCGTTGCTTATCTGCCTGAAATTTTACGGCATCGTCATGCGCCGTGTTTGTTGGAAAAACGCCGCAACGGCACTGACTAAGATCAAAATTCAGTTTTGATTGCAGTTTGTCGGACTTCATCAGCGAGTTAGGTTCGCTGATGGGACGCCAAAACTGAACCGTGTCCGATGATGACGAGATTGACGACGTCATTGCTGAACAAGCGGAAACAAGGGCGGCGCATGCAAGAGGAAGTAAAGTCCGGCTATAGCGCATGAAAGACTCCTCGGCTGAAAGACGCGCCATAATCGGCGATTCTTGCGTATAAATCAATCCTTTATAGAAGCCCTAAATTCTTAAAACTGGCAACCCCCCCAAAGCCGATGATTACATGGTCATGAACCACGATTCCTAATGGCCCACAGGCCTCGACGATGGCTCTCGTCATAGCGATATCTTCCTTACTGGGCGTGGGATCGCCGCTAGGATGATTATGCGCCAGGACTATTGCGCCGGCTCCTATATCGAGGGCTCTTTTGACAATTTCGCGAGGATAAACGGGGGCGTGGTCTATGGTGCCGCGTTGCTGTACTTCTTCGGAAAT
>JBAZLX010000015.1:0-21035 GCA_041650075.1 Bdellovibrionales bacterium
CCGCAGCAATCTGAGCGGCCTTGATGTTGAAATTGTCGAAGGCGATCTGACGCAACCAGAATCTTACAGCAAAGCTTTAAAAAACTGTCGTAACCTATTCCATGTAGCCGCAGATTACAGAATTTGGGTTCCTGACGCCGACATCATGAATCGCATCAATGTGGACGGCACGCGCGCCCTTATGTTGGCTGCTCTTGACGCCGGAATTGAACGCATCGTCTATACAAGCTCTGTGGCAACGTTAGGACTGCATAAAGACGGCACGCCGGCCTCCGAGGATTCCCCCGTTTCCTATTCCAATATCGTCGGCGCTTATAAAAAATCGAAATATCTCGCCGAAGCGGAAGTGCTACGCTTGGTAGAACACCACAAATTACCCGCGGTGATCGTCAACCCCTCGACGCCGATCGGACCGCGCGATATTCGCCCGACGCCGACGGGACGAATTATCGTTGATGCGGCCAAAGGCAAAATGCCTGCCTATGTAGATACGGGATTAAACGTCGTACATGTTGACGACGTAGCCATGGGGCATTGGCTTGCCCTGGAACACGGAAAAATCGGCGAGCGCTATATACTCGGAGGAACCGACCTCGGGTTAAGCGAAATTCTGACCCTTATCGCCGACATCGTAGACCGCCCTGCCCCAAAAATCAGACTTCCCCGTGCGCCGCTATACCCCCTAGCCCTCGGCATGGAAATTGCGGCAAGACTTACGGGCTCGGAACCGATGCTCACGCTTGACGCCCTGCGCATGGCAAAGAAAAAAATGTATTTCACCTCAGCCAAAGCCGAACGCGAGCTGGGCTACAAATACCGCCCCGCGCGCGAGGCCATAGTTGACGCCCTCGCCTGGTTCCGCGCCGAAGGATATTGCTAAAACCTAGCCGGTAATGCTGTACCCGCCGTCAATATGAATAATCTGGCCGGTAATAAGCCTCGATTTTTCGGAAACAAGAAAAGCGGCGAGCTCGCCGACGTGTTCAATAGTCAAAGGCTCCTTGATCGGCGCTTTTTCCGCAGCTTGCTTAATCATCTCATCAAACTGCGTAATGCCGCTTGCAGCGCGCGTCATAATAGGCCCCGGAGAAATGGCGTTGACACGAATGCTCTTCGGCCCAAGTTCCGCGGCGATATAGCGCACTGCAACTTCAAGCGCGGCCTTGACGACGCCCATCATGTTGTAATTCGGGATAACCTTCTCCGAACCATAATAAGTCATTGCCATAATAGACCCGCCGTCAACCATCAAGGGTTCTGCCGCTTTACAGCAGCGGATAAAAGAATGGCATGAGATATCGAGAGCCTTCGCAAACCCCTCGAGCGAACAGTCCGTCACGCGGCCATGAAGGTCGTTGATCGGAGCAAAGGCAACGGAGTGAATAAGAAAATCCAGCTTCCCCCACTTCTCTTTGATTGCTGCAAACAAAGCATCGAATTGCTGAGGATTGCATACGTCGAGCGGCATCAATATCGGCGCATTGACGGCTTTGGCTATAGGCTCAACGTATGGCTTTGCTTTATCGTTCAAATAGGTCAGAGCGATCTCAGCCCTGTCGGCATACAATATTCTGGCGCAGCCCGAAGCGATGGATTGGTCGTTCGCCACGCCGATAATAAGGCCCTTCATGTTTTTGCTCATAGGACATCTCCCGACAAAAATTTTGGCGACACCTCTTTACGTCTGACGTCCGCCAAAATGACAGCCAATGCGCATGAAAAAAGACAGGTTCTCAAGTTATCCGTCGGACGCGGCACAATGATGGGCACGCGCGCGCCAAGAATAACGCCGGCGGCATCGCTGTGACCCAAGAAGTATAAACGGCGGGCTAAAATATTTGCCGAATCCATATTGGGAGCGATCAGAATATCGGCATCGCCGCATACTTCGGAAGTAATGCCGTTTTCTTCGGCAACCTGCTTGCTCAACGCATTATCGAGTGCAAGCGGGCCATCAACGATAGCTCCCGTAATTTGCCCGCGCGCCGCCATGGTGCACAAAGCGGCCGCATCAACCGTTGACGGCAGTTTCGACATGGTGCGTTCTATTGGAGCAAGTATTGCAACCTTTGGTTTTATTTTGTCCCCAAACAAGATATGCCACAGATCAATTGCATTCTGGCAAATGTCCACTTTTGTATCGAGATTGGGCTCGCCGTTCACAATAGCGTCCGAAACAAACAACGGCTTGTGATAACCCGGCAAATCCAAAACATAGACGTGCGAAAAGCGCCGTGCCGTGTGTAACCGTGCGGAAGTGCGCAAAATCGCCCTCATGACGGTTTCCGAATGGAGATCGCCTTTCATAATGGCTTCCACTTTCCCTTGCGCGGCAAGCCATGCTGCGGCATCGGCAGCGTTGGCTTTGTCTCCCACGTCCATGAGAGCCCAATCCTTGATGTCAATTCCCGCCTGTGCGGCAGCGGCTTCTATTTCCGCCTTCGGCCCAATCATCAAAGGAACCATGAGGCTTTCCCGCAAAGCGGTGTTCACGGTCTCTATCAGATGCGGTTTGACGGGATACACAACGGCGGTTGCAACGGGAGGAAGATTTTTATGCGCCTGCATAATTGCGTAATAACGATCATGCGTGCGGACTTCGACTTCCGGCAAATCAGGTCGCGGGCGCCGGACTTTTTCCGTCGGAGCAAGAACGGTAGCCGTTCCCTCGACAACAACCTCGCCCTTCTGATTGGTACACTTGCAGTCAAAAACAACAATGGGCTTATCGTCGCGGCGTTGCTTGACGGTTACATCAACGGTCACGCGATCATCAAGGCGCACGGGGGCTTTAAACTTCAAATCCTGCGCAAGATATATCGTACCGGGCCCCGGCAATATGGTGCCGAGAACGGTTGAAATAAGGCCGCCAACCCACATACCGTGGCCGATAACGCCGTGGAAAATATTCGAGCGCGCATAATCTTCGTCGAGATGGGCGGGATTCACGTCGCCCGACACGCGCGCAAAAAGAAGGATGTCTTCTTTCGTCAACGTGCGCGTCAGACTTGCCATTCGCCCGATGGTAAGTTCATTGAGCGTTACGTTTTCGAGAAACTCGCCGGAAGCAGAATCGTCCATGAAAAAATGCGCCTTTGTAAGATTATAGAACAGAACATGTTGTGAGAAAATTACTTATCACTCTGTTGAGGATTTATTAAGGCACCGACCGATGCATACACCCGTAAAGCACAGTCATTAATTCTTTCTCTCAATCCATCCGCCGCCCAGCACGCGCGTACCATCGTAAATTACGCCCGCCTGACCGGGAGCAATGCCAAATGCGGCTTCGGCAAGCGTAATAAGCCCCCTGCCCGCACCAAGCATCTGAAACGTCGCCTCGGCCGGAGACTGGGCAGAGCGAAGCTTAACTTTGACAGCTATCCCTTCCTCCGGCACATCGCCGCCAAGCCAATTCACATCGTGCAAATACACCTCTTTTTGCATCAACGAAGCTTTCGGCCCTACGACGACCTGTTTTTTCTCCGCATTCAACCGCACGACATAAAGCGGCTCGTTGTTATCGCCCTCGCGGCCGGAAATATTAATGCCGCGCCGCTGCCCCACGGTAAAATAGATGATGCCATTGTGCTGCCCCAACGTATTTCCGGCCTCATCAACGATGTCGCCCGGCGAAGCCGCCTCCGGACGAAGCCTTTCGACAAGTCCCGCATAATCGCCGCTCGGCACAAAGCAAATATCCTGACTGTCCGGCTTTGCCGCAACGGGCAGGCCGAAACGCTCGGCCTGTATTCGCGTCTCAGCCTTGTTCTTCATCTCGCCCAAGGGAAACCGCAAGAAATCAAGCTGTTCCTGCGACGCCAGAAAAAGAAAATAGCTTTGGTCGCGAGTCTTGTCTTCCGCGCAATGAAGCTCGGTTCCCTCTTTGCCCGCGACAAGCCTTGCATAATGCCCCGTCGCCAAAGCAGCCGCCCCGATCTCGCGCGCCATTGATATCAAAGCCCCGAATTTAATCATTTTATTGCATCGCGCGCAGGGATTGGGCGTCTCGCCCTTCGCATACGTATCGGCAAGATCGCCGATGACATTTTTCAAAAACTCTTTTCTCAAATCGAGGACATGATGCGGCACGCCGATGATCGCGGCAACCTTTTGAGCGTCTTCAATGTGTCGTCTTGGATGATCCCCTTGCTCATGCAGCAAAAGGGTCACGCCTTCGACGTCATAGCCCTGTTGTTTCAGCACTGCCGCCGTCACAGAGCTATCCACGCCGCCTGACATGGCAACAAGAATGCGCCTATTCTGTTTGTCTTTCTTCTCAACCATCGTCTTATGGTCAAATAATGTAAGGAGGCCTGTCGTACCCCTTCGGCGAGAGCGTAAATATCTCCGCACCCGTTTCGGTAACGCCAAGCGTATGCTCAAACTGCGCCGAAAGAGATTTATCTTTTGTCACAGCCGTCCATTTATCAGACAACACTTTGACTTCCCATTTTCCCGCATTGATCATCGGCTCAATAGTGAAAATCATGCCCTTTTTCAGAACGACACCTTCACCCTCTTTTCCAAAATGAAGAACCGACGGCTGACAATGAAACACCTTTCCCGTACCGTGGCCACAAAAATCGCGCACAACGGAAAAGCCGGCGTCCTCGGCATGTTTCTGAATCACGGCGCCTACGTCGCCCAACGTCGCGCCGGGTCTGACTTTTTCAATGCCAAGCATCATACATTCGTAAGTAATATCGACCAAACGCCGCGCTTTCAGGCTTATTTTATCTCCGATATAAAACATACGGCTCGCGTCGCCATGCCATCCGTCCAGCGTCGGCGTTACGTCAATATTGACAATATCTCCCTCTTCGAATTTTTTATCTCCGGGAATACCGTGACAAACGACATGGTTGATGGACATGCACGTTGACTTTGGATAATCGCGGTAGCCCAAAGGAGCGGACACGCCCCCTCTTTCGCGCGTAAATTTATCGCAAAGATCGTCAAGATCGCCGGTGCGCGCGCCCGGCACCACATATGGAGTGATATAATCCAATAATTCCGCCGCAAGCCGCCCGGCCTTGCGCATCGCGGCAAAATCATCCTCGCCATGAATGGGGATTTCGTCGCTGTCGTTTCCAGAGTCACTATAGTTTTGCATTACATCGAACTGCCGGGCTTGAAATTGACCTGCACGCCCATTTTTTCCATCTGGCTCATTGTCGTGGCCAGGTTATTCTGCGCGGCTGAAGCCAACATGGCCTGACCGTATTCGGTCGGAGCGCGGGTTGAACTCGTCTTTTCGGCCATTACCATGTTGTAAAGAATACCGGGAAGGCCGCCGTCCGCAACTTCGCCGCTTCTGATGCCTTCGTCCTGATGAACCTTCGGCCCCCAGAATAATTCCGTAATGCGCAAATCGCCGGAGCCTTTCTTTTTCTTCTTTCGAATGACCAATCCTGTGTCTTCGTCAATCTCCTCGTCTTTCTCGGACTCATCCGGCCATTTGCAATCGCGCCAATCCACGGAAAGAAAGTCCTGAATTGCAGACGACATAAAAGGTAAATTGACGAGCAATTCGCGAAACATAGCGGCAGCAGAAAAAATCGCTTCTTCCTCAAGCTTTTTAAGTTCCGCTTTCTGTTCGTCCGTCTTCATGCCCTTTCTGGCGGCCATGACGGGCGTCATGCAATTATCCTTCAAGCGTTTGGCCCAATCCTTGGCAACGTCGCCGCGTTCGGGCTCGCCATTCTCGTTATACAGCTCTGCCATCGTGCGCAGTCTTTTGACAAGGCATTCGGACCAATACCACCAATCGTTAAAAGGAGCCTTTTGAGAATAACTTTGAGCCATTGCATACGCCTTTGTTTACAGAGTCCCGAGCAGGTTACGAAAAACGACCCTTCCAAAAAAGGTCTTTTGCATCTTTTTATTCAACTTTTCCTGCTGTTCTTAAATACCCGCTGTTTTGCTGAGCCCAGCGAACGCTACCCTCAACGTCATGACGACGGGGATGTTCTTCGCTCAGCAAAGGTTCTTGGCGCGCCGGCCTTGTCTCGCCAATCTGTTCGCGCTCCAACAAAGAGGACAATACGGCAGGCAAACGACCGTGCTCAGGCAACCCGCTGCCGATGCCATTCATTTCTTCTTCGCCGCCAAAGAACATGGTTTCGGCAACCTTGCTCGGAAAATTTTTCATCCACGGAGACTTCAGAAGCTTCTGCATATCGTTCGAAAGCCACGGAAGCATTCTCAACGCCTCGCGGAACAGGATTTCGAACCCGCTGATAATTTGCTCGTCGTGCTTTTGCGTATTGGAAACATACTCCGCCGGCATTTCGCTTTGATCGAGAAACGTGTGAAGGCGCTGAAGGACTTTTATGGTTGTGTCCGTCTTTTGTTGCCGCTCGGCTTCGGACATAAATACATCGACATTGTGCTTATAAACATGGACGCACTCCGACAGCCGGTCGGAAAGGACTTCCGCCGCGTGTACCCACTCCTCAACGCCAGGTTTATATATTTGTCTTAACTCGCTCATAGCGAACATACCTCCAAGCGGACGGAGTATAATGGGTGAGGCGTACGCCTGTAAATAAATGTCCGCACATAAGTATAAAATGAATTTACGGAAAAATACATATAAATCAAGTGGCTAGTATTATTACCCCCTTGATCATAAAAGACAAATTAGTTGCTTCCCCGCAAAGCCCTCTGCCGCAGGAAATGATCGGCAAGAACGCAAGCAATCATGGCCTCGCCGACGGGAACGGCGCGTATACCCACACAAGGGTCATGCCTGCCCCCTGTGGACACATCCGTATTCTTTCCCGACGTCGTGATTGTCTGTAGAGATTTCAGGATGGAGGGTGTCGGTTTGACGGCAAAACGAGCCACAATATCCTGACCGGTCGAAATGCCGCCCAGAATTCCGCCTGCATTATTGGATAAAAACAAAGGAAGATTATCTTTTCCTTCCCTCATCTCGTCGGCATTTTCCTCGCCCGTCATCTCAGCGACGCCGAAACCGGCGCCGATTTCGACGCCTTTAACCGCATTGATGCTCATCAACGCGCGCGCGATATTGCTATCCAGCTTATCGTAAACCGGGTCGCCCCATCCGGCAGGAACGCCCGACGCAACGATTTCGACAACGGCACCGATGGAAGAGCCATTTTTGCGCACGTCATCCAAATAATTTTCCCAAACGGAAACCATCGAAGAATCCGGACAGAAAAGCTGGTTATTTTCTACTTCCTTCCAATCCCATCTGGCGCGATCAATCTTGTGCGGGCCGATTTGAATAAGCGCCCCTCGCACCGAAACTGTGTCGCCGAGAATTTTTCTCGCTATAGCTCCCGCCGCGACACGGCACGCCGTTTCTCGCGCCGATCCGCGTCCGCCTCCACGATAATCGCGAATCCCGTACTTTGCCGAATAGGCATAATCGCAATGGCTGGGGCGAAATTTATCCTTAATGTCGCTATAGTCTTTCGAACGCACGTCGGTATTTTCGATCATAAGGCTGATTGGCGCGCCTGTCGTTACGCCCTCGAAAACACCGGACAGGATTTTAACCGTATCGCTCTCCTTCCGTTGAGTCGTCAGGCGCGACTGTCCCGGCTTGCGCCTGTCAAGCCACGGCTGAATATCGGCCTCTGCCAAAGGAATTAACGAGGGGCATCCGTCAACGACGACGCCTATTGCAGAGCCGTGACTTTCGCCCCAAGTGGTTAATCGAAAAAGAGAGCCAAAACTGTTCGATGCCATGTCGGTTACCCGGAAAAGAAGGATTCAGAATTATATAGCTGGTTATTATTAACCACCCTTTACATTTATGAAAGAATTTCCTTAAGAAAAATAAACCAAAAATAGGCAAAACAATTAGCGAAAGATTCACCCATTCTGGTTAGACTGCCCTGTATAGATTGAATAATTTTTATGGGGAAGATTATGGGGCAATCAATAAATGATGCTGTAGAACGCGCCCGGAGCTTATTCCATACACCGCCTAAAGACTGGCCGTCTTTAGTGAAGCCCTTCAACGACCTTACGAGCGCCTACAACCTGACCGGTAAAAAAGAACCGGAAGGCGGCATGTTCGGCGAACGGCTCAGCCAGCAAGACCTTTTCTCCAATCTTGTCCTGTTTGCCGAATTGGAAGGAAAATGCTGCAATCATCCCGTATACGGTTTTGCCAATCTGCCGAAACCCGTCGGCGAAAACATCAAAAAGATTTTTAAAAGAGTGACGGATAATAAATCCGTGTATTGCGACAATAAAACCCATTTTAAAAGGCACCTAACTTGTTGTTGAATGACTATTCTTTTATTTGACTTTTTTGGAGATGAATTATGCTCGAACACCCGACCTTTAATACAGCAGAACAATTCGCTCTGGGCTTTCCCAAAATGACCTTTGCGGCAATAAGCGAGAGCTTTCCCGATGCCCCAAAATTCATTCGAAACATGTCAGCAACCGTCAAAGGAGATAGTTGGGTAGAGCCTTCGACGGCGCGTCTTATTTATGCGCAAGTAGTTCAAAAATTACCATGCGAGAACCCATTAAATAATGTTGCCAACGCCCCCCCATCTATCCATGAAAAGATCAAGGAGATCGGGTTTGAGAAAGAATTAAAAGATGTATTGGCCCATTCAACCGAAAAAGCCCCCCCACGTCCGGGAACGCAAGATGGCGGGTCATATTGGGACGAAATCATCCACCGCGGGGTAGAAAATTATGTATCAGAGAAGGCTCCGCGCGACCATACCGTGGCTAAAGGGTGCGGCGAACCCAAACCTCAATAGGAACGAGGCCTACGTCCCGTTCACCGACGCGTTCATAGCGCCCACAAGCTCGACGAGGCGTTCGGTTTCGTCCACCGCGATCATGCCGATGGAATGGTAGCCCGCGTCAACGTGCAAAAGCTCGCCCGTTATCCCCGTGCCGAGGTCGCTCAGCAGATAAAGGGCTGAATTCCCCACTTCTAAAATCGAAACGTTGCGCTTCAACGGCGCGTTGATCTCGTTCCATTTCAAGATGTGCCGGAAATCCCCGATGCCGCTCGCCGCCAATGTTTTGATCGGTCCCGCCGAAATGGCATTAACCCGGATGTTTTTGCTTCCCAGATCAACGGCCAAATAGCGCACGCTGGCTTCAAGGGCGGCCTTGGCGACGCCCATAACGTTATAATGCGGCATCACGCGCTCGGCGCCCAGATAAGAAAGCGTCAACATGCTTCCCCCATTGGGCATAAGCGGCATCGCGTGGCGCGCGACGGATGTAAACGAAAAACACGATACATCCATTGTGCGCAAGAAGTTGTCGCGCGTCGTATTGACGTAAAGGCCGTCAAGCTGGGCTTTGTCCGAGTATGCAATGGCATGAACCAGAAAATCTATGTTGCCCCATTCCTTGTGGATATTTTTGAACAAAGCCTCCACGCTCGCCTCATCGGTCACATCGCAAGGCAAAACAAGCTTGGATCCGACCAACGCCGCCAAAGGCGTCACGCGTTTTTGAAGAGCCTCTCCCTGATAGGTAAAGGCGATTTCCGCGCCTTGCGCGGCGCATACGTTGGCGATCCCCCAGGCAAGAGAGCGCTCATTGGCGACGCCCATCACAAGGCCGCGCTTACCGGCCATTAATTGCCCTTGAATAGGAGCCACAGGCACTTGATTTTCAGTCATAATTTACCTCTGAAAAACGCAGAACGTGCCCGACTCTACACGTTTATTTGTCTCCGTCAAATAGGAGGAATTATAAAAATAACCCTATGCAAAACCCGCTCGGACGGAAGGAATGCGAGAAGCAAGGAGCGCATCAGGGTTATGCGATAGGTTTGTTCTGTTCCCGCGTTTTCAGGAACTTAACATGAGGATTTTCTTCCTGCGTACGGTTCAGATGCCATGCGTTTCTGGCAAGAAACACAAGCGCCCCGTCATGATCTTCGGCAAGGCTTGCGCGGTTTTTATCCGTAAAGCTTTTCAACATAACAGGATCATCGCATTCGATCCAACGCGCAGCCGTCACGCCTGCGTCTTCAAACTTCGCTTCCAGACCGTACTCGGCCCCGATGCGCGAGGCCAGAACTTCAAATTGCAGCGGCCCGACGACGCCCACCACCCATTCGGAGCCTGACAACGGTTTAAAAACCTGCGAAGCCCCCTCTTCGGCAAAATGTTCTAACGCGCGGCGCATATGTTTGACCTTCATCGGGTCACTGATGTGCACGCGCTGCAAAAGTTCGGGCGCAAAATTCGGAACGCCGAGGAAGCGAATGTTTTCTCCTTCGGTCAGCGTGTCGCCGATGCGCATCGTCCCGTGATTGGGAATGCCCATAATGTCTCCGGCATAGGCATCTTCCGCAAGCTCGCGTTCGCGGGCAAGGAACAAAACGGCGTTATTCACGGCAATCTGTTTTTCGCTACGCCCGTGAAAAAGCTTCATCCCGCGCTTAAAATGGCCGGAACACAAACGCACGAAAGCAATGCGATCGCGATGATTGGGATCCATGTTGGCCTGAACCTTGAACACAAAGCCCGTAACCTTATCTTCTGTGGGGCAAACGTCCCGTTTATCGGCCTTTTGCGGACGCGGCGAAGGCGCATATTCCGCAAGCCCCAAAAGAAGCTCGCGCACGCCGAAATTGTTGATGGCGCTGCCAAAATAGACGGGGGTCATGTGTCCGGCGCGATAAGCCTCGGGATCAAAAGGGGGGCACAAGCCGCGCGCCATTTCAACATCGTCGCGCAATTTCTTTGCGTCCTCGGCTCCAAGCAATTTTTCAAGCTTGGGATCGTCAAGGCCGTTGCAGGCAATGCCTTCCGTCAGAACGTCGCCTTTGGTGCGATCCATCAGGATCAAACGATCCCGTATCAGGTCATAGCAGCCCTTGAAATCGCGCCCCATGCCGATAGGCCAACTGGCAGGCGTCACATCGAGCGCCAGCGATTGCTCGATCTCGCTCATCAGATCGAAGGGATCGCGGGCTTCGCGATCCATTTTATTGACAAAAGTCATAATCGGCACGTCGCGCAAACGGCAGACTTCGAACAATTTCCGCGTCTGGCTTTCGATACCTTTTGCCGCGTCAATGACCATAACGGCGCTGTCCACGGCGGTCAGCGTACGATACGTATCTTCCGAAAAATCTTCGTGGCCGGGAGTATCCACAAGATTAAAGCTGCGTTCGGCATAATCGAAACTCATGACAGAAGCCGTCACGGAAATGCCGCGTTCGCGTTCGACCTTCATCCAGTCCGAATGCGCGCGCCGCGCATCGCCGCGCGCTTTGACGGCGCCCGCCAACTGAATGGCGCCGCCGAACAGCAGCAGCTTTTCCGTCAGCGTCGTTTTACCGGCGTCTGGGTGCGCGATGATCGCGAACGTGCGTCTGCGCGCCGTTATAGTTTCTAAATTTTCAATCATGGCATGGGGGTCATAGCGGTTGATAAGCTATTTGTCAGCATTTATCGTTGGTTAATAGTTCACTGTATACCATATCTTATTATTGTCGAAAGTATTGTCGGTTATTATAGTTTCTCCATAATCAATCTTTGCCGGATTCACATTTATCGTGAGATTTTTATGGAACCCCTTGTGTCTGAAAAATTGAGTGACGAGTCACCCTCGTCTCCAAGTGTCGCAAACTTAAACGCCCTGCGTTTCAAGGAGTACGCGGCACAATGCGGGTACATTTTTGATATTAGCATCACCTATAAAGACAGGATTCCCTCTATAAATATCAGACATTATGGCGCCCAAGACGGCAATCAAATTTATATGGACGTGAAAAAACTCCTCAACAATTTAAATGTTGCCGATCTGCTCACAACGACAAAAACTGCACGCGGCGTGCAGATCGAGGGACCCATCGAAAGCGCCGACTTTACAAAAGTCCTCGAGGAAAAAACTGTGGTTATTAAGCCGTTTGTGCCAAAGAACAGAGCCCCGAACCAAGGAAGACATCCACACAAAGAACCTCGCAGATAGAAAAAACTAAGAAGCTTTCTTCTCCACTCCAAGGCGCTTAATTTCCCATCTTAACTCTATACCGAATTTGTCGCGCACGCGGAGGCGTACTTCTTCGCCCAACTTCTCGATATCAGCGGCTGTGGCATGTCCTGTATTGATAAGGAAGTTACAATGCTTTTCCGACACTTTGGCCTGCCCTATTTTCATGCCCCTGCAGCCCGCGGCTTCAATCAACTGCCAGCTTTTACGCCCTTCGGGATCGTTGTCGGGATTGGCAAACGTCGAACCGCACGTTTTTTCGCCGATCGGCTGCGACTCGCGGCGCTTTTTTTGTATTTCCTGCATGCGGGACAAAATTACGTCCGGATCGCCCTCTTCGCCCTGAAGATGAGCAGAAATAAAGATGGTGTTTTCAGGCACCTTTGAAGCGCGATAGGAAAACCCGAGCTCGGGAAGCATAAGCGTGCGCCGCGTTCCGTCGCGCTCCACGACTTCGGCTCTAAAAACAATATCCTTGAATTCCCGGCCATAGGCTCCCGCATTCATGCGCAATCCCCCGCCGATCGTACCCGGAATGCCGCACAAAAATTCCAATCCCGCAACGCCGACGTTCTGCGCCGTGCGCGCGACGTTCAGATTGATGGCGGCCGCGCCTGCATGAATGCCGTCTTCTTCGACCTTCACAAAAGCGAAATTCGGGCTAAAGCGAATAACGACGCCCGGAATTCCGCCGTCGCGGATCAATACGTTCGATGCCGCGCCAAGAATGGTTATGGGTACGTCTTTCGGACAATGAGTCAGAAAGAACGAAAGGTCTTCGGCATCGGCAGGACGAAACAGCACTTCCGCCGGGCCGCCGACGCGAAACCATGACTGATCGGCAAGCGTGCCATTGGGCGTAAGGCTCCCGCGCACTTCCGGCAAGCGGTCAATCAGGTAGTTGTCAAAAACGGGATCGGACGGAGTCATAATGGACAAATAAGTTGTTAAAAAAACCTTTGCCTCTCAAGACGCGCCTCCCAATTAAGCAAGCTTGAGGCGAAAATCAAGAAAGGCGCAATTTGCAGCCCAAGATCGCTTAATTGGGAATGCATCAAGCTTCCAGAGCTTTAACTATGTTCTCGCACATAACCTTGGCGTCGCCGAACAACATCATCGTATTATCGCGATAGAAAAGTTCGTTTTCAACGCCCGCATAGCCCGACGCCAAGGAACGCTTAACGAAAAGAACCGTCTTGGCCTTTTCGACATCAAGAACAGGCATGCCATAAATCGGCGATTTCGGATCGTTGTGCGCGGCAGGGTTCGTCACATCGTTCGCGCCGATGACAAAGGCTACATCCGTTTGCCCGAAGTCGCGGTTGATTTCCTCAAGTTCCAGCACGTCGTCATAAGGAACGTTGGCTTCCGCCAAAAGAACGTTCATATGGCCGGGCATGCGCCCCGCGACCGGATGAATGGCATAGCGGACGGTTACGCCTTCTTTTTTCAAAATATCGGCCATTTCGCGCAAAGCATGCTGCGCTTGCGCAACGGCCATGCCGTACCCGGGAACAATGACAACGCTTGAGGCATTTTTAAGAATAAACGCGGCATCGTCTGCGGAACCCGCCTTAACCGGACGGTCGTTCGACGCAGACGCCGCAGCCGTAGAGCCATCGGAGCCAAAACCGCCGAGAATAACGTTGAAAATCGAGCGGTTCATCCCCTTGCACATGATGTAGCTGAGAATAGCGCCCGACGCGCCTACCAAAGCGCCTGTGATAATCAAGAGCGGATTTTCGAGCGTAAAGCCGGTCGCAGCCGCCGCCCATCCCGAATAGCTGTTGAGCATCGAGATAACCACCGGCATATCCGCGCCGCCAATGGGAAGAATGAGCAAAAAGCCCAACATCAGGGACGCCGCAACAACCGTCCAATAGGCAAAGGAAGCCTGCGTCAGAACCAAAACAATTATCGAAAGAACGATAAGGATGCCAAGCGCAAGATTGAACTGATGCTGGAAATTGAAGACAAGCGGCTTGCCCGAAACAAGCCCCTGAAGCTTTGCAAAAGCGACGAGCGATCCGGTAAAAGTGATCGCGCCGATAGCGACTCCAAGCCCCATTTCGACCAGGCTCGATAAGTGGATGCCGCCGACCTGCCCGATGCCATAGGCGGACGGATTAAGGAAAGCCGCCGAAGCCACAAGAACCGCAGCCAAGCCGACCAGCGAATGAAACGCCGCGACCAATTGAGGCAAAGCCGTCATATGTATTTTCCGCGCCACAAGAGCGCCGATGCCGCCGCCAACGCCGATCGCCAGAGCGATCCAACCGAAAGACGATATTTCAACGAGGAACAGCGTCGTAACGATCGCCAGGGCCATCCCGAAAATACCGAACAGATTTCCGTGACGCGCCGTTTCCGGCGACGCAAGGCCGCGCAAAGCCAAAATAAAGCAAACGCCCGAAATCAGGTATGAAAGAGAAACGGCTTCGTTCATTTTTTGGCTTTCTCTTTCGCGTTTGCTTTCTTTTTATACATAGCCAACATGCGCCCCGTAACGATAAACCCGCCAAAAATATTAATTGACGCCAAACCGACAGCTACAAGCCCCATAACTTTTGAAGAAGTCATTTCAAGCGGGCCTGCGGCCAGCAAAGCGCCGACGATAATCACCGACGAAACGGCGTTGGTGACCGCCATCAAAGGCGAATGCAACGCCGGGGTCACGCGCCAGACGACATAGTAGCCGACAAAGCAAGCCAGAATAAAAACCGTAAGGCCGGTAATGAAAAACCCGTGTCCGGCAGAAACCGTTCCTTGATTGCCAATTCCTTGCGCCAGCTTTGCGAGTTCCGCGGCAAAGTCGGCAAGCTTTTGCTGGTCTGTAGCAAGAGTATTTAGCCCCGAGATTACGTCGTTAAGCGCCATAAAGATTCCTATTTCTTTTCTGCTGGAACGGGTTCAACCGGCTTGTTCTGGGAAACAGGAGCCGGCGCCGCGACCGGAGCTGGAACAGGCGCAGCAATCGCAGGCACGTCAACCTGAAGCGCGTCAGGAGCCTTATCGGGATTTGTGCCGCTAACGGAAAGCGCGGCAGGATCCTCCGTCGCGACCGCAGGAGAAGCAACAGCCGGAGGAACGGCCTTAACTGCGGCAGTAGGCTGCATAGAGGGGAATATCGCATGTTTACGGATCAATTCCAGCTCGGCAAGAATTCTGTCCTCGCGAGCGCTGATAATATCAATACGCGCGCTCGTATCCTGAACCATCTCCCTCACGTCAACAAGATGGCTGGCGAACAAAACAAACAGGATCGAGCAGCACAAAACCGATACCGCAATACTGGTAATCCACCATAAAGCAACTTCAACTTTGGTTGATAATTCCATAGGCATGAGGCTTCTCCTCCCAAGAGGTTAGGTAACTCTCTGAAATTGCGGATGCACGACCGCTCCCTGATGCGTCAGGGTGATCGCACGGACTATTTCATCGTTCCAATCGGCTTCAAATCTACCTTCGCCTTTGACGGAAAACAATGAAACAAAATTGAAAAGATTGCGTGCATAAAGCGACGAGGCATCGACCGGTATGCGGCTCGGAACATTGCGATATCCGACGATTTTGACCCCATAGGCCTCTACGATCTTTCCGGCCTCGCATAGCGCGCAATTGCCACCCTGCTCGACGGCCAGATCAACAACGACAGAACCCGGCTTCATTGTTTTGAGCATCGATTCGCTGATCAAATTGGGCGCCGCGCGTCCCGGAATAAGCGCCGTACAAATGACGATGTCCTGTTTTTTGATCGTGTCGGCGATCAGCTCGGCCTGACGTTGCTTGTAATCGTCGCTCATTTCCTTGGCATAACCGCCCGACGTTTCCGCCTGTTTTGTCTCTTCGCTTTCGACCATGACAAAGGCAGCGCCAAGGCTTTCGACCTGTTCGCGGGCAACGGGACGAACGTCGGTGGCCGAAACGATAGCGCCAAGGCGGCGCGCCGTGGCAATAGCCTGCAAGCCTGCGACACCGGCACCCATAACCATCACACGGGCGGGAGGCACGGTACCAGCAGCCGTCATCATCATCGGGAAAGCGCGTCCAAACTGCTCGGCGGCATCCAAAACGGCCTTGTATCCCGCCAGATTGGACTGGCTGGACAAAACGTCCATGGACTGGGCGCGCGTAATGCGCGGCATCATCTCCATCGTCATTGCCGTAATATTGCATCTCGCATAAGCATCGAGATCGGCATAAGCGCCATAAGGGTTTAGCATACCGATAAGAACGGCTCCGGGCTTTATAAGGCCGATTTCGTTGCGCCCCTCGCCTTCGGTCATCGGGCGTTGAACCTTCAGGACAATATCGGCATCGCGAAGCAAAACGGCGGTATCGGCGACAATCGAAGCGCCGGAAGCCGCATAAAATTCATCGGGAAAAGAGGCCTCGATTCCCGCCCCGGTCTCAACTGCAACGTCATAGCCAAGGGATTTATATTTCTTAACCGTATCCGGCACAATCGCCACACGGCGTTCATAGGAGCGACGTTCTTTAGGAATAGCTATTTTCATATGGGCACAATTGAAGAACAAGACCGGAAAAACCTTCGGATTTTCCGTTATATAACATTTTTTTCTTAATGGGAAGGCAGTTGCATCGCGGCTACCATATGGTTATAACCCCCCATCCACGGTTCGGAGAGTAGCTCAGCCTGGTAGAGCACTGCTTTCGGGAGGCAGGGGCCGGAGGTTCGAATCCTCTCTCTCCGACCAAATAAAAAGGCTCCATATGGAGCCTTTTTATTATTAACCGAAGGATTAAAAAATCATTCGGCTTTGATCTTCTTGATGAACGATTCAATTTCATCGCGCATATGTTCCGCCTCTTGCGACAACTTGCCGGAAGACGTCAAAACTTTCTCCGCCCCGCTACGCGACTCCGACGTTGCGTCCGTAACCTTAAGGATGTTCGACGACACTTCGTTAGTTCCCGCCGTCGCTTCCTGAACGTTCTTGGAAATCTCGCGCGTTGCTTCCGTCTGCTGTTGAACGGCCTTGGCGATAGAATCCGAAATATTGCTGATATGCTCGATCGTCGTTCCGACGGCATGTATAGCTTGAGCCGCTTCCAGAGAAACGTTTTGCACCGTATTGATTTTCTTAGAAATTTCTTCCGTCGCGCCGCTCGTCTGGTTGGCAAGGTTTTTAACCTCGCTGGCGACAACGGCAAAGCCTTTGCCCGCTTCACCGGCGCGAGCGGCCTCTATCGTGGCATTCAAAGCAAGAAGGTTTGTCTGCGCCGCAATATCCTGAATCAGTTTAACGACGCCGCCGATCTGCTCTGCCGCTTCCGAAAGAGTAGCAACGGTAGCATTCGTGTGCCTGACCTCGTCCACGGCGCTCATGGCCACTGTCGAGGATTCTCCCACCTGGCGATTAATCTCGGTGATAGAGGCAGACAACTGTTCTGCGGCTGCGGCAACGCTTTGAATGTTGGCCGATGCCTCTTCAGTCGCTGCAGCAACGGCAGCGGACTGGCGGCTTGTCTGATCGGCCATATCCGACAGGCTTTTCGCGTCGGATTGCAAGATGACAGCTTCCGAAGCGACCGCGTTGACGATACCGGTAATGCTCTTATTGAATTCTTCGGCCAGCTTGTGCTTGGCTTGAATCAGGTTGTTCTTTTCCTCTTCCTGAGACTTGTTCAGTTGCGTGGATACAACCTTGAACGTTTCGAGCAACCGGCCGATTTTGCCGAAAGAATCCTCGCGGTCGAGATAAGGCACCGTTACCGACAGATCGTCGGCCGCCACATGGGCCATGGCTCTGACAAGGTTCGCCAGACGCACCTGCCTCTCATTAAGCCTGCGAGCCAGCCAAAGAACCAGCAATCCGCCAACGACGGCTCCGACAGCCGAAGCGATCCAAAGTCCGATTTTGTCGGCCACCAAAAGACCGGCGATGGGCCCGACGGCAAGGGCAAGATAAATACCGGCAAAAACCCTCTTGGACAAAAGCCCGAACGGAACATGAATAATTTCTTTTTTGTCTGCCTGTATAATCGGGTTCTTCCCGATGGCGCGCATGAGCCGTTGCGCAAGATTGACCGAAGCCGGTGACGTCCGCGTATGAGGAATAAGCTTGACGTCAAGCGCCGTCAGCGGCGGATAGGCAAAGATCATGCCCATGAAATTTTCTGGCGCTTCGATATTTTTTGCAAGCGTTTCGATGCAAAGGTTGGCCGTATTCGAAACGATAACGACACCTGAGCCCGCTGCCTCGCGAGCCTTGGAGTGCATGACGGATTTGATCTCGGCGTTATCCAGCACGACTTCGATGCAGAAAGAGCATTTGCGAAGAAGGCCGAAATCCGTGCCCGTCGTGATATGGCCAAGAGCTTCCTCTCTTGCCTCAGGAGTCATGGCGCCCTTGGCAACTTTTTGGGTCAGGTTTTCGCTGATTGCCCGTATGGCGATTTCTAGGGATTTAACACGAACATCTATCAGCACGACGCATATGCCTGCCTCGGCAATGACTTGCGCCATGCCGCAGCCCATTCTGCCCGCGCCGATAATACCTATGCATTCACCTGTTGACATGTCTTCCCCTCATAAGATTCCCCCGCAGGAATGTCATTTAGCTCCCAATGTACTTCCCCCGAGGCGTGTATTTTGTGTGCAGAAGTTCGTGACTCTTGTGGCCGCATGGCCCTTCAGTCAAGAAATCCTTATAGATGCGCTGGACGGCAGGGTTCTCATGGCTCTTACGAGCGCGACCACCTTTGCCGTAATCAACATCTTCCTTGTATATGGCGTTCGCCCGCGCCTGACGAATAGCGGCGCCTGTCGGAATCGGCTGTCCGCCGCCCCCGATACAACCGCCGGGACACGCCATCACTTCGATAAAATGGCATGTACTGAATATGCCGCCGGCAGCAACGTCATCCAAAATCTTCCGCGCGTTCTTGATGCCGTGCGCAACGCCGACGCGCAAGGTCGCTCCCGCCAGCCAATTCCAGTCGGGAACAAGATGCGAGATCAAGGCCGGAACGGGGCCGACTTTTTCGGGAACCTTCAACTCGACAAACCGGCAACCGTCCATACCGCGAACCGGCAGGATGTCGGCGTTTGCGAAAATATCCTCGACTTTAAGCCCGGTGACGAATTCCAAAACGCTGCGAAGCGCCGCTTCCATCACGCCGCCCGTTGCGCCGAAAATAACGCCGGAACCCGACGCCGTGCCGAACGGATCGTCGAAATCGGACTTCGGCAGGCTCGGCAAATGAAGCCCCGCCTGACGGATCATCTTGGCCGCTTCGCGCGTCGTGATGACATAGTCAACGTCCTTGTAACCGCTGGCGCGCATTTCAGGCCGCTCGCACTCAAACTTCTTGGCCGAGCACGGCATCAATGACACGGACACGATATTCGCCGGATCAATATTATGAATTTGCGCATAGAACGTCTTCATCAGAGGCCCGAACATTTGCTGCGGGCTCTTGGCCGACGAAACATGCTTCAGCATTTCCGGATACGCATGTTCGAAGAATTTCACCCAGCCCGGGCAGCAAGACGTAAACTGCGGCAAGGGCAAGGACGTGTCTTTCTGGACAAGATTCTTGTACAGACGTTGAATCAGCTCGGTGCCTTCCTCGATGATGGTGAGGTCGGCAGTAAAGTTCGTGTCGAACACTTTATCAAAGCCGCACAGACGCAAAGCCGTATTCAGCTCCCACGTCATGGCGTTTCCGGGCTCCAGGCCGAACTCTTCGCCAATAGCGACGCGGGGAGCCGGCGCCGTCTGGATCACGACGTGCTTGGTGGGGTCGTTAATGGCAGCCCACACGTCATCCGTCGCATCGCGTTCGCGCAAAGCGCCCGTCGGGCAACGGTTGATGCACTGCCCGCAATTGATGCAACCGGCTTCCGCCATGGATTTGTTCAAAAAGGTGCCGATCATCTTCTTGTCGCCGCGACCGACGGCCTGAAAAATGCCTATATCCTGCAATTCCATGCAGGCGCGTACGCACCTGCCGCAATCCACGCACTTGTCCAGATCGCGGATGATCGAGAAGCTTGAGTTATCAACGGGATACTTTTTCTCTTTCGGATGGCCATAGGGGAACGACATAATGCCGTGCTCTTCGGCCAGCGTCTGAAGTTCGCAATTTCCGTTCCGATTGCACGCGTAGCAATCTCCGCAGTGCTCGGAAAGCAAAAATTCAATAGTGCGGCGGCGCGCTTCCCTGATACGCGGCGACGTTGTCTTGACATTGATCGGCCCCGTAACGGGAAAAGCGCAGGAAGCCGTTAACGCCCTCTGCCCCTCGATCTCGACGATACAAAGGCGGCACGCCCCCGCCGGCGACAAATCCTCGTGATAGCAAAGCGTCGGGATATGAAAGCCGTTTTTCCTTGCGGCATCCAAAAGCATGGTACCCGACGGAACGGAAATTTTCCTGCCGTCAATAACAATGTCTACCATTTTTGCTTCGCTCATGACGCTTCCCTCACGTTTGCAGCGCGATCATCTGTCTGGGGACGCCCCATGATCTCTCTCTTGTAGTGCTGAATAACAGAGAGAAAGACATTCGGGCTGGCCTGCCCAAGACCACATTTTGAGGCGGCCTGCATACTTGCACCCAATGAACACAGTTCCTGAAGATATTTTGTCGTACATTGACCGTTTTTAAGCATCCGTATGCCTTCGAGCAATTTGATATTGCCTATCCGGCAAATCGGACACTGACCGCAGGACTCGTCAGCGAAGAATTCCTGGAAATTCTCGACAAGATCCAAAAGATCGCGGCTTTCGTTCAGGACGATAACGGAACCGCCCGTCGCGACGTCTTCAAAGCAGATCGTGCGATTGAAATCCTTGGCAGGAACAAGAACGCCCGCGCCGCCGCCGATAACGGCCGCTTTGGTGTTCGTAGCCCCGGCAGCTTCGAGAATGCTGCTGATTTTCGTCCCCATCGGAAACTCATATACGCCGGGACGCGCCACATCGCCCGAGATGCTAAGCAGCTTGAAGCCCGAAGATTTCTCCGTTCCGATGTGCTTGAACCAATCGGGCCCCAGAGCGAAAATAGCCGTTATCCAAGCCAGCGTTTCCACGTTA
>JBAZLX010000016.1:0-20589 GCA_041650075.1 Bdellovibrionales bacterium
GAGAACGATGTGAATATCGCGATATACGATTCTCCGGAGTCCCGTTACTGTCCCGCAGGTGTATATGAAATCGTATACGATCCTGACGGCAGGAATCCACGGTTGCAGATCAATGCGAGCAACTGTGTGCATTGCAAGACTTGCGACATCAAGGATCCGACGCAAAACATAGATTGGTGCGTGCCTGAAGGTGGCGGCGGGCCTAATTATCAAGATATGTAAAACGCTCGGGAACTATAGGGAAGCCGTGACGCATCTTTCGATACCGCTAAGGTCTTTATGAGCGGCAATATTCGTAAATCCGTTTTTTCTCAATAAGTCCGCCACCTTGGGCGCTTGCTTCTGGCCCACCTCGAAAGCGACAAGACCATGAGGGTTTAAGAAAGCGGCCAGTTGCGGAATAAGCAGGCGGTAAACCGAAAGCCCGTCTCTTCCGCCATCAAGCGCCAGCTTCGGATCGTATTTTCGCACCTCTCGCATAAGCTTCGGTATGCTGAGCGTCGAGACATAGGGCGGGTTGCTGATGATAATATCAAATTTTTCGGTTATGTCCGATAGCCAGTTGCTAACACGAAATTCCGCACGATCTGTAAGACACAACGAAATGGCGTTTTTTGCCGCTTGATGTACGGCATCGCGGCTGATGTCAACGCCGATGCCCGTTGATTCCGGCATTTCATGAAGAAGAGAAAGGAGCAAACATCCTGTCCCTGTGCCGAGGTCAAGAATAGTCCTTCCGTTTTTTCCGAGCTTTATAATGGCTTCGACAAGGGTCTCGCTGTCCGGTCTTGGTTCAAGCGTCGCTTCGTTAAGCAAAAAATCAAGACTCCAGAATTCGCGCTTGCCGATAATGCGCGCTACAGGTTTTCCTTCAACGCGTTGCGCCAGAAGGGCTTCGATAGCATCCATTTCCTCGGCTGTCAGAAGACGGCGCGATTGGCTCAACAACTCTGCACGATCTAGCCCCAAAGCGTGTCCCGCAAGAAGGCGCGCGTCGAGTTGAGGATTGTCAACGCCTGCTTCTTCCAGTCTGTCGCCTGCGTTTCTAAGAAATACGGCTAGTTGCACAGTTGCCTTACCTTGCGCTCAGTTCGGCCAGTTTTTCGGCCTCGTCGCGCGTGATGAGGGCGTCAATAAATTCGTCCAGAGCCGTACCGTTGATAACATCGTCAATTTTGTAAAGCGTCATCTCGATACGATGATCCGATACTCGGCCTTGAGGAAAATTATAGGTACGAATACGCTCTGACCTGTCTCCAGTTCCAACCTGACTTTTGCGTTCTGCTGCATGCGCTGCCTTTACTGTTTTGTCCTTTTGTTCATATATGCGCGCACGCAAGATCTTCATTGCCTTCGCTTTGTTTTTATGTTGCGAACGCTCGTCCTGCATCGCAACGACGATTCCTGTGGGTATATGCGTAATACGCACGGCGCTTTCTGTCTTATTGACCTTCTGCCCGCCCGCGCCGGATGACCTGTATACGTCGATTTTCAGGTCTTTCTCGTCAATTTGAATATCAACGTCTTCCATTTCAGGCAGAACGGCAACGGTTGCCGTTGACGTATGTACGCGGCCTGATGCCTCGGTTTGAGGCACGCGTTGCACGCGATGGACTCCTGACTCGAACTTCAAACGCGCAAAAACGCCGCGCCCGCTGATTTGAGCAATACCTTCTTTCAGACCGCCAAGATCGTTTTGCGACAAGTCGAGAACGTCAAATTTCCATCCCCTGATGATGGCATATTTGCGGTACATATCGAACAAAAGGGCGCCAAAAAGGCCTGCCTCGTCGCCGCCTGCTCCTGCGCGAATTTCGAGCAACGCATTGCGCTCGTCAGCGGCGTCTTTTGGCAAAAGCATCTTTTGCACGTGCAGCTCAAGCTCTGGAATGCGTGGCCGTAAGATTTCAATCTCGCGTTTTGCCTCTCCAGCCATATCAGGGTCGGAAAGCATTGCTTCTGCATCGGCTAATTCTTTTTTGGCGCGATTCAATTCTGCGATTGCTTCTGCCACGGGAGTCAGGTCGGAATATTCCTTTGACAATTTGGCAAACTGATCGGGCGCGATGCCTGGTTTTGACAAGACATCGCGTAATTCGTCATGACGTTCGAGAACGCGAGAAAGTGTATCCGTTAAAGACATTTCTACTCTTCGGTAACAGCCGGTTAATTCAGTGCTCAGAACTGTTCAAAAACAATCCATAAAGGATTATTTTGCCTTTTCAGCTTCTATTTCAGCAACTTTCTTTTCGACGAGCTCCGCCAAATGCTCGACAATGGCTTCGCCTTCGCCATGGAAGCGATGATCGGCAACGCCTGCAATATAGACCTGATGCGTGCCTTTGCCGCCGCCCGTAAAGCCAATATCGGTATGCATGGCTTCTCCAACGCCATTGACGATGCAGCCGATGACTGACACTGAAAGCGGCGTCGTAATATGTGCAAGGCGCTTTTCCAAAGCTTCGACAGTTTTAATAACGTCATAATTCTTACGTGCGCATGTCGGACATGAGATAATAGTGACGCCTCGATTGCGCAGGCCCAAAGACTTCAAAATTTCAAAACCGACGCGCACTTCTTCATCAACTTCGGCGGAAAGAGAAACGCGTAAAGTATCCCCGATGCCTTCGGCCAAAAGCAATCCAAGCCCAATTGAGCTTTTAACGGTTCCTGTTCGCAGGCCTCCGGCTTCGGTGATGCCAAGGTGCAGCGGGTAATCGCAAGCTGCCGCCAAAGCTCTATATGCCGCAACGGTCAGGGCAACGTCCGAAGCTTTGACGCTGATCTTGAAATTCGTGAAATCGTTATCCTCAAGAATTTTTGCATGGCGCAAAGCGCTTTCGACCATAGCCTCGGGACAAGGTTCCCCGTATTTATCGAGCAATTCTTGTTCCAAAGAACCGGCGTTAACGCCGATGCGCATCGAGCAATCATGATCTTTGGCGGCCCTAATGACTTCGCGCACGCGATCGTCTGAACCAATGTTTCCCGGATTAATGCGCAAGCAGGCTGCGCCGGCCTCTGCGGCTTCGATCGCGCGTTTGTAATGAAAATGAATATCGGCAACGACAGGAATTTTAGCTTCTCGTATGATCTCTTTAAGCGCTGCGGTAGATTCTTCATCGGGGCAAGAGCAACGAACAATGTCGGCTCCTGCTTCTTCGGCAAGGCGTATTTGTGCAATAGTGGCCTTGGCATCGCTCGTCAGAGTGTTGGTCATTGTCTGGACGCTGATAGGAGCGTCTCCGCCGACAAGAACGTTGCCGACTTTAACCTGACGCGATTTGCGGCGTTGAATCTGTCGCCATGGACGAAGGGCTTGAGCGCTTTTTTGATCAACCGGCATATATTTCTCCTGGAACGTTTATCGAGATATTATGGCGGATCCTGACGCCAACAGGTTAGGATCAAGCATAATATTGCGCACCATACGTGGGGGGCCTTTGGCGATTTTTGGCAAATCTTTTCCGTCCAAAGATAAAGTAATCCCGCTTCCATTGCTTGTTGTTAAAGCTAATCCCGTCTGATTAGGAACTTTGTAGGACTCGCCTGGCTTTAAAACGCGGTCAAAGAGAGTCCGCCCGGAATCGTCGGCAATCATTATCCAGCTGTTTTGCGTTGCGTGGATAATAATACGTGCGTTTGCTTCGGTGTCACCGAAAACCAGAGGCTTCTGCTCTTCTGAATTGCCTTCACCATCGCTTGTGGTGGTCTCTTCCGTCTTTTTTTCTGTCTTAGGCTCTTCTTTAGGTTCTGCCTTTGCTTCCTTCTTTGGCGTGACGGGAATTTCATCTTTAGCCGGTGCAACGACAACAATGCCCGGCGAGGCAGGGGGAATGACGACAGCCGAAGTCTGAGGTTCTTTTTTTTCTTTATCGGACGTTGCTGGTGCCGGGGTGGATGAAGGCGCGGATGATGCAGCAGCAGGAGCTGCTGGAACGGCCTCTTGTTGTAATGGCGTCACCGGAGCCGAAGCAGGCATCGGTGCCGTTAATCCTGCCGCAGCGTCCGGGTTTTGGCCCGGTGCCGGTATGGTTTGGGTTGCTGTGGGCAAAGGAGGGGGTACTCTGGCCTTATCGCGATCAGGAGATGAGAGATTATACCAAACCGAATAGATGAATATAAGAGCCGCCGCCGCGCTGATCAAAACGATGGCCGATGGTGCACGGCCCTCGGACATGGGTATCGGCATTGAAAGGATGGGTTTTTTGCGTCGACCGGCCATTTCATAGCGGTAACGATCAACGGCTTCTTTGCCGTCAATTCCCAAAAAGCTTGCATAAGTGCGAAGGAAACCAATGACGTAAGCATCGGCGGGAAATTCGTCATAACGATTGTTTTCAAGGGCGATCAAAAACGCGGGCTTTATGCAAAGATATTCGGCGATTTGATACAAATCGTCGCCTCGTCTGAGCCGTGTTTCTCTCAGCAAATCGCCTATAGAATCGGATCTTGTTCTTTGTCTCGACTGCCGTGGCTCCGATAGAACGACCCTCACTTCTTTTTCAGGAGGGGCGGATTCGGAATAGCCGTCTTCAGAACCTTTCGTCTTTGGTGTCGAGTCGGCGCGTGTAAAAACACCCTCTTCTTCGGAGGGATCGGACGAATCGTTCTTTCTGTTCTTGTTTTTCGACATAGCCGGAGACTAAAAGAAGTGAGGCAAAAAGGCAAACAACTGGGCGTAAAAAATCAAGATTTTGAAGTAAAAAGCTTCTTCGGTATTTTCATATCCCTAATTCCTTTTGGCATTTTAATATCCATAATCCTTTTTGGCATTTTCAGGTCTCTAATCCCTAATTCTGCGTCCCGGATCCATTTATATCCTCTGTTTTCCAAGGTCTTTTCGGCTCTTGCAACAAGAGCGGCCATAATCTCGGCGACAGGTTGCTCCTTCTTGACCATACCGACGCTTTGCCCTGCCATAACGGATCCCGTTTTGACATCGCCGTCAATAACGGCACGGCGCAGAGCTCCGGCCCAATAGTGTTCGATTTCCAATTGAGCTTCGTCGCGAGTCAGTTCTCCCTTATCAAAACGCGCTATAACGTCGCGCTGCTTCTCAAGGAATTTTTTGCTTCCCTCGTTAGCTAGGGCGCGCACAGGGATAACTGGAAAACGTTCGTCAATCTGGACTGACGGGACAGCATCGCGAGCGGAGGCGCGAATGAAAGCGCGTTTAAAATTTGGATGGGCAATGCACTCTGTGGCGCAAACGAAAAGGGTGCCCAATTGTACACCTGCAGCGCCCATTTCCAGATAGGATACGATGGCATCGCCACGGCCTATGCCGCCGGCAATAAAAACAGGAACATCGCGGATTTCGGGAAGAATTTCCTGCGCAAGAACAGACGTGCTTACAGAACCAATATGGCCGCCTGCTTCCGATCCTTCGACAATGAGGGCGTCTGCGCCCATGCGTACAAGTTTCTTGCCCAGTGCGGAGGTGGGAGCAAAACAAAGAAGCTTCACACCGGCGTCCTTGACCTTTTTAACGCTCGTTGCAGAAGGAAGCCCGGCTGCCAGAACGATGTGCGTAATTTTTTCTTCAACGCACACATCAATCAATGCATCAATAAGCGGATGCATCGTCATAATATTGACGCCAAAATTACGGGGGGTCATGGCTTTCGTTGCCCGGATTTCTTCGCGCAATAAATCGGGAGTCATTGATCCGCAGGCAAGCGTGCCAAACCCACCGCCATTGGATATGGCAGCAACAAGATGACGCTCGGAAATCCAGCTCATCGCGCCGCCTATGATCGCTAAATCTGTGCCCAAAAATTCACAGCCGCGTTGCCATAGGTTCCGAAGAGAGGGGGAAACAGTTATTGGTGCACGAGGTATTTGACGTAACTGATACATGAACCTGAGTTTTTTGCTGATAATTGCTAAACCAACCCCGCATTCTGACTTGGCTTTATCCGGACGTCAAATAGGGGCGTTTTTCCCGTTAAATCAACTATTTTCGCCTTTTTTTGTTGCATGGATTCTGGCTAGAGTATCTTCCACATGACGACTGAAGACATTTTCCGCCGGGCGTTGCTTCGTAAAATCGAGCTCTCGTGCCATTGGTCCGTTTGTTTTGATGCCGCACAAGGCTACTTTGAGCGCCTTTAAGGGGTGAGAAAAGGCGTCTTCTGCAGCTGTTGGCTCGTAGCCGCAGTGAACCATGCAATTGGCGCACTTTTCATAACGCCCCGAACCGTATTTATCCCAATCAGTCGAATCCATAAGCTCACGGTAAGTTTTGGCATATCCTTCGCCGATTAAATAGCATGGGCGCTGCCAACCAAAGACGCTGTAACTTGGAATTCCCCAGGGTGTACAAGAATATGTTTGGTTGCCTGCAAGAAAATCCATGAATAAAGCCGATTGGCTGAAACGCCATTTTGGCTTACCGGCTAAAACGCCTTCTTTTCCAATGCGAAAAAGTTCGCGGAACATGTTCTTTGTCGCTTCGCGATTCAAAAAGTGTTGTTGATCTGCGGCGCGCTCGTAGGCATAGCCGGGCGAAACCGTTATATCATCGAGACCGAGCGCCATCATATGATCGAAGAAGGCGGCGGTGCGTTTCGGAACGGCTGTGTTATATAAAGTGCAATTGATCGTGACCCTAAAACCTTTGGATAAAGCCAGTTTGATGGCGCTTTCAGCCCTGTCATAGGCGCCTTCAAGACTGACCGAGCGGTCATGATCTTCCCTGTCGCCGTCAAGGTGTATCGAAAAGTTGAAATAGGGCGACGGGGAAAAGAGATGAATTTTCTTTTCCAGAATCTGTGCATTGGTGCACAGCGTGACGTATTTCTTTTTTTCGATCAGTCGTTTGACGATTTCCCCTATCTCGCGATGGAGAAGGGGTTCTCCGCCGGGAATCGAAACAATAGGTGCGCCGCATTCAAGGGCGGCATTCACGCACTCGTCAACCGACAGACGTAGGTTCAAGATTTCGTCGGGATAATCAACTTTGCCGCATCCCGGACAGGAAAGATTGCACCGGAACAAAGGCTCCAGCATCAGCACAAGCGGATACCGTTTGTTGCCGCGCAATTTTTGTTTAATCATATAAAGCGCGACGTCAAATTGTTGGCGCAAAGGAACAGACAATGATTTTCCCCAGGAAAGATAAACGATCAGGACGGGACTTATAGCCTTACTGCTTTTTCTCGACAAGCCCGTTACCATCGGTAATAGTATATTTATTCAATATCTTTTGCCAAAACGAGCAAGCGTGCGATGTCTTTTCTCAACGCCATAAGGCAGGGTAATTGGCTCAATAGGCGCCGGGTCAGGGACTATCCCCGTATTTTTCTCATTGTTTTCGTTCTTTTTGGGGTTGCCTGGGGTTTCGGGCTTCATCAAATAATTAGTCCCGAAGAGGAACCCATAGTTACTGATTTTATCAATGTTTATTCGGCAGGGCTCGCCGTACACGAAGGAAGCCCTGCGGAGGCCTACGACTGGAGAAAACAAAAAGCCCGGGAATACAAGATTGAGCAATCTCTCCAAAAGGAAATCAAAGAAAAATCAGGCCCCGATCTTCTTCCCTGGCTTTATCCGCCGATGTTTTTTGGCATTGCGTGGCTCGTGGCTTTTTTGCCTTATTGGAGCGCGCTTGCTGCGTATTCACTTGTGGGGTTTGTCGTTTATGCGGTGGCCTTGCGCAAGCTTGCGCCGCCGCATAAAGAGTCGTGGGCGGCGGTGGTAGCTTTTCCCGGTGCCTTCATCAACTTATTTGCGGGGCAAAACGGAAGCATCACGGCGACGCTCATGGCGGCAGGATTGTATTTGCTCGATACCTCGCCGATAGCGGCTGGAATAATTTTGGGAGCTTTATCTTATAAGCCCCATTTATTTGCGTTGATCCCCCTTGTTCTTCTGGTAGGCGGATATTGGAGGGCGCTTGCTGCCGTTTGCCTGAGCGCATGCGCTTATGCAGGGCTTTCCATTATCGCCTTTGGTCCGGAGTCGTGGAGCGCTTTTTTTGAGAGTACCGCTCTTTCATCCAGTCTTCTAAAAGACGATTCCATCCGTTGGCTCGGTATTCTGCACAGTGTATTTTCAGCCGTGCGGGTTTTTGGAGGCAGCATTTCCCTGGCTATGGTTATTCAAGGAATCGTTGCTCTCTGCGTTCTTGCGATTCTCATAATAATATGGCGCGAAAAAACAGCGTCTTTAGCTGTTCGTGGCGCTTCTCTGGCGGCGGCGGTGTTGCTGATAAGCCCCTATTCATTCGTTTATGACCAGGTTTTACTGGCTATTCCCATAGCCCTGTTGGCAAAGGAGGGAATTGAAAAAGGATTTCTCTCTTACGAAAAGACGTTTCTTTTCGCACTCTGGCTATTGCCGTTTCTGGTTCAGGATTCGGGCATACATTTTGCTCTGCCTTTGACACCCCCTATGCTTATTGGGCTTATGGCGATCTGCTGGAGGAAAAGAGTCAAAAAAGGCCTTGCATCTGTTTCATTGTAGCCGGTGTCTGGTATGGCCAATCAACGAATTGATAATCATGGAGGAAGAGTCTCAATATTGTGCTTGTGTTCCAAAAAGTTTACAAAAAATTAACAACAAAACACCTAGGCTCCCAGAACGGCGGAACATGCGGAAGAATAGATGAAAAAATTACATACAACGGCGCTGGTTGCGACGATAGCTTTTTTTGCCACAAATGCGGCGTATGGGCAGACGCTCAATGCGGGAGACATAAGTCGTGAGTTGGAAAAAACATTACCTTCTCTTAAGTCAGGAGAGATCGGAAAATCGGCTGAGCCTTCAAAAACTGTTTCCCCGAAAGAATCCGAGCAAAAAGAAAACAAACCAATTGCCGACCCCACAAAAAACCTGCCGAGCAAGGAAACTTTGGGCTCCCCCATTGTGGAGATCTATCTTTTTTCGCCGGTTCTTAAAACGGAGATATTAAATCTTCTCCGGCATCGGATGTTCGGTCACAAAGCCATTACAACCGAAGATTTGGTCTATGTCCGTCAAAAAGTTTGGGACATGGGAATAAAAAACAAGAAGCTGCTTCACGTGGATTTTAAGGTTGTCCCAAATCCCAGGGAATCCCAATACAGCTGGTTAATTGTTAATGTTATCAACATCGCTGTAAGGAACGTGAAGATCGAGTCAGACGGAACTATCCGTCAGTCGCTTTTGGACAGCATACAAAGAGAAATGTCCAGAGATTACAAACGGGGAAAATCTCTCGATTTGAACGATCTGGACAACAAAATAAAAACGCGATTGCGGTTGGGGGATGTTCTTTTGCGTACAGCCATCATCCCTGTTGATGAAAAACATGTTGATCTGAAAGTATCCGTAAAATCCACGCAAAAGACCCCAAACTCGGGGCTGCTGCAATTGGATAACGATGGCGGATGGTCCTTCGGTCGGGACAGGATAATCGGCGGCGCGTCGTTACGCGGGGCTCTTCCCGGCGACGAAATCAATCTCATGATGATGAAGACAGCCGACTTGGGAAATTTTGATTATGGGAACGGTATGTATTTTATCCGCGCCGAATATCAATTTCCTATCGGTGAATTAGGGGTGAGGTCAGATACGTGGGCCTCGGGGCTTCATTATCATGAAGTAAGGGCCGCAGGCGGAAATCAGACAAACGGCGAAGCGTTGGAATTCGGGCAAGGGGTTATTAAACCCATGTATACCGACAAAACGACAATGATCGATGTCCGTGCCGATTTTGTGATGAAGTACACGGTTGATCGGGTTTTGGAAGACGTTCGTACGAGTGAAAAGGCGGCTTATCTCGGGAGGATCAGAACCATACTGTCTCAAACGCTGGGAAATAGCCAGTGGTTGCAAGCAACATTGGATCTAACGCAGGGAACGATAGATCTGTCCGGAAACAAGCAGGCGTTTACTCAAGACCAGGCAGGGCCGAGGGTCAATGGCCTCTTTACCAAGGCTGAGATAAACGGGGCTTGGCAAGGGATCGTTGGCGAAGATGACAGAACTGATTTTCGCTTAGGCTTCAAAGGGCAATGGGCAATCAAAAACCTGGACTCAATGGAAAAATTTTCTTTAGGCGGTTCAACGGGACTGAGGGCGTTCGGAAGCGGAGAAGCCTCCGGAGATGTTGGTTTTATGGTCAATGGAGACCTCGGGTATACGTTTAAAAATGGAATAAGGCCTTTTGTTCTTTATGATGTCGGTATGATCAGGGAAAACATCAGCTCGTGGACGGGCAGTAATACAAAGGACTATGCTTTGCAGGACTTGGGCGTTGGTGTATCAAAAAAATTCGATCCCGTGAATTTAAGCTTTACTTTTGCACACCAAGTCGGTCCAAATCCGGGATTGAGCGCGCAAGGGTTGGATGTTGACAATAGCAAACAACATTACCGAATTTGGGCGTCCGTATCCTATCGCTACTAATGTCGGAAATTCATCAACGAAAAGGAAAAAACATGAAAAAACACGAAATACTTGTCACAGCGGCCATTGGTTTTCTTCTGTCCGGTTCTGCGGCGGTTGCGGCGGATATCAATGGATTCCGCAGCGCTCGTTTCGGAGCGACTGAAAAAGCGGTAATCGAGGCTGCAGTCACTGACCTGAAGATTAAGTCATCTGATATTCAGCGCTCAGTTGATCCCGCAACGAAAGTCACGGCTCTTTCGGCAAAGCTGTCTTCCTTTGCGCCTTTGGATTTGCCTGCGACGGTTGCTTATGTCATGGGTTACAAATGCAATTGCCTGACGCGCGTTGTGCTTTCTTGGGAGTTTCCCGAAAAAGCAACGGTTGAACAGCGTAAAACGGCTATGGTCGGGATTGCCGCTCTCGTTGATCGCTTTACCAGCGACACATGGGGGAAAGAGGAAACGGTTACAAACCGCGTGACTGGCGAAGTCAAAGAAGGAAGCTCTAACATCATCGTATTTTTCCGCGGCCAGAATAAGAACGGAAGTGCCGTTACTTTAACCGGCGCCCCCGTTAAAATGGAGAAAACAGCCAAAGAAGAAAAGAAAGACAATGCTCTTTCCGCGAACATTGACGATCTTAAGGCTGTGTCTCTTATTTATGAAAAAAGTGCCGATAATCCGGACATCTTTCGCATCGATGTAACGGGTTTTTAAGTTCCAAAAACACGCATCCCCCGTCATTTTATGACGGGGGATGTTTTTTGTTTGGCAGCCTATTGTAAAAATAGGCATTTTTTATGCTGCAGTGCCAGATAGTTAGTTTGGACTGCATAACGGGATATTAACCCCCTAAGCATATAATAACCACATAAAAACAGTGGAATTGGCGCAGAAAGATGAACAGCTACGATCGCCCACGTGACAAAGGCACGCGCGACCGAAAAGGTACGCTTCTATACGGCTGCCTACTTTTTGCCCTGTGCCCGTGGCTTAGCGCCATCCCAAGTTTTGCCGATACGCCCGCCGCCACCCAATTGCCAACGGGTGGCGTTGTCACATCCGGCTCTGTGAATATCACGTCCAGCTCGTCCGTGATGGATGTGAATCAAAGTACGCAGAAGGCGATCATCAACTGGAATACGTTTGACGTCGGATCGCAGGCGACGGTCAACTTCAATCAACTGAATGCGAGTTCTCAAACCCTGAACCGCGTTCTTTCAAGCGATGCCTCTCAGATATTCGGCAAGATCAACGCGAACGGGCAAGTGATCCTGATCAACCCGAACGGCATCGTATTCGGGGCGGGGTCACAGGTGAACGCCGCCGGATTAGTAGCCTCGACGATGGATATCACGAACGAGAACTTCCAGAACGGCATCCAGAAGTTTGAGCGTAACGGAGCGATAGGAAGCGTCGTCAATGAAGGGACGTTGAAGATGCTGCCGGGAGGGCAGGTGGCCCTGATCGGCGCGAACGTAACGAACAAGGGAACGATCACCGCAGAAGGGGGCCGGGTTATCCTTGCGGCGGGGGATAAGGTCGAAGTGCCGCTGACGGAGAGCGGGCTTGTGACGATCGAAGCCATAGTCGGAGGCGAAAGCTCCGCCGTCGTGCACAAAGGAACGATCAAGGCGAAGAAGGTCAGCGTCGTATCGAGCGGGAGCATAACGACAGAGAAGGGAAGCTTGATCGATGTTAGTGCCGAGGGGAATGGCGACGGCGGCACGGCCATTTTGTTCTCGAACAAGAAAACAACGGTTGGCGGGACGATACTGGCAAAAGGCGGGGCCGAGGGCGGCGACGGCGGGTTTGTGGAAACGTCGTCGTATGGCACGGTCAATATAGAAGATACGGCGTACATCAATACGCTTGCGCCTTTGGGCAACACGGGGATGTGGCTTCTTGATCCGACGGATTATACGATTGCGTCATCGGGCGGCAACGAAACGGGCGCTAGCGTCACGGCATCGTTGTTATCATCGAACCGGACGATTACGACAGCGGGCAGCATCTACGTTAACGATGCGGTGAGCTGGAGCTCGAACATCCTCACCCTTAATGCAACAGCGGGCGATGTGAACATCGGCGCCACGATGACGGCGACGGGAACGGCGGGATTGGTGCTGACGCCGAGCACGGGCGTGGTGAACTGCACGCTTTCGGGAAGCGGCTTCACGGGTAAGGTCAATCTGGCCTCTGGTACATCCCTCACCATCAACGGCAACGCCTATACGATCATCAACAGCCTTGGCGCTGCAGGTAGTACGACAAGCACAGACCTTCAGGGCATGAGCGGCAATCTTGCCGGATATTATGCGCTCGGCAGCGATATTGATGCATCAAGCACGTCCGGATGGAACTCGGGAGCAGGGTTTGCACCGGTTGGAAACAGCACGACGCCTTTCACTGGTACGTTTAACGGGCTTGGGCACACGGTCGAGGCATTATACATCAGTCGGTCTGGCACAAATGGCATCGGGCTGTTTGGTTATAATGGCGCTACGGCAGTGGTTCGTAATATAGAGATGAAAAATGCTAATGTGACAGGATATTTCAGTGTTGCTGGATTAGCGGGTTGGAATTACGGCACTATCAGCAACAGCTACGTTTCTGGCACCATAAGTAGTTCGGACGACTATTGTGGTGCATTGGTGGGATATAATTTTGGTTCTGTTATCAACAGCTATAGCACTGGCTCTATAATTGGACATGGTGCTATCGGTGGGCTCGTAGGAAGAAATAGCAGCGCCGCTACCGTTAGTAATAGCTACACCACAGCCAGTGTGAACGGAAGTTATAGCTGGATAGGTGGGTTGGTGGGATATAATGAAGGGACTACGACCTATAGCTATTCTACAGGAAGCGTCAGTGGGTCTAGTTATGTTGGGGGATTGGTTGGCAATAATAACGGGGGCACAATTACCAACAGCTACGCTATAGGAGGCGTCAGCGGCACTTCAAACAATGTTGGTGGGCTTGTTGGATATAGTTCTGGCGCAATCAGCTATAGTTATGCAACAGGAAACGTAGCGAACGCAGCCGCCGCCGCGAATACTGGCGGATTGGTGGGGTTGCTATCTGGCGGTAGCGTTACGTATAGCTATGCCACAGGCAATGTAAATTGCGGGGGCGTTAGCTGCGGTTATACGGGCGGGCTTATAGGACAAAAAACAGGTTCCTCTGTTCTAAATAATTCTTACGCGATAGGAAATGTTGTTGGCTATAGTTACGTCGGCGGATTGGTGGGGTGGAATGAAACAACAGGCATTAGTAATTGCTATGCTATTGGCAGTGTTAGTGGCAGTTCTTATGCTAATGGATTGTTAGGCTATAACGATGGATCCGCTATTACCAACAGCTACTGGAACACGACAACATCGGGAAAAGCAACTAGCGCTGGTGGAACCGGCCTAACCTCAACTCAAATGACGTCGTCGAGCAATTTTTCGGGATTTGATTTTACGAGTACATGGGCAATTGTATCTGGAAGCAGCTTCCCGTACCTGCAGTGGCAGGGAACGCCCGGCATCGTTAGGGGGACGACAGATCTTGCCAACGGCACGACCGTTCAGGCTGTCGTCAATGGAACGGCCGTTGGTTCGTTTGTTCTGTCAAAATACGCCGACAACAGCTTTTACGGCATGCTGCCAAGCGGGACGATTTCGTCCGGAAGCTACGTTCTTTTGTATAATGCGAACGGTGCAAGCTCAGCAAATGCTCTTGGCGCGGCGACTAGCTCGGCAGTGACGGGTCTTACGCTAAACGCCAGCACGTTAACGGTAGCATCGGCAACAACAATAACCACAACGCCATTTATCACGGCGCTTGGCAGTCTGTCGTCATCGGATATTCGTTATACGGTTTCCGGAAGCACCGTGACGCTTCTTTCTAACTCGACCTTTAGTTCGTCAACGGCATTGACGATCAGCGGAGACTTCAATTGGAGCGCCAATACGCTGACAGCAACGGCCTCAAGCGGTGACATCAATATCAGCGGAATCCTGACGGCGACGGGGACGGCGGGATTGGTGCTGACGCCGAGCACTGGCGTTGTGAACTGCGCGCTTTCGGGAAGCGGCTTTACGGGCAAGGTCAATCTGGCCTCCGGTACGTCCCTCACCATCAATGGCAACGCCTATACGATCATCAATAGCCTTGGTGCAGCAGGAAGTACGACGGGAACAGACCTTCAGGGCATGAGCGGCAATCTTGCCGGATATTATGCCCTCGGCAGCGACATTGATGCGTCGGCGACGTCGGGATGGAATTCAGGGGCGGGGTTTGCGCCGGTTGGTGATGTTGGATCGTATTATTCCGGTATCTTTAATGGGCTTGGGCACACCATTGCAGGTCTTTATATCAATCGTTCTTCGACAAATCATGTTGGGCTTTTTGGTCCCGCCTCTTCATTGTCAATTAGAAATATAGGAATTATTAATGCAAATATTACTGGGGCAAGTTTTGTCAGTGGGCTTGCGAGTTGGATACAAACGGGCACCATTGTTTCGAACGCTTATGTTACGGGACAAATCAATGGCACCGGCGCCGGAGAGATTATTGGCGGATTGGTTGGGGACAGCTATGGAGCCATCAGCAACAGCTATTCTACGGCAAATATCACGGCGGGAGTGGGCGGTAGTAACGTTGGCGGGCTGGTAGGGTACTGTGGTTTCGCGAGTTGCGTCATCAGCAACAGTTATGCGCTTGGCAATGTAACGGCCGGAAGCGGCAGTACTAGCATAGGCGGGCTTGTCGGAGTGATGAACTCAACCGCCGGCGCAGTTACGAATAGTTATGCTGTAGGTAATGTAAGTGGCTCGACTTATGTGGGCGGATTGGTGGGAAGACTTTTGGGGGGTGTGGTCACAAACAGTTATGCTACAGGGAGTGTAAGTGGGGGCGCCTCAGCTCCTGTCGGCGGGTTCGCTGGGGCAAATCAGGGAACAATTAGCGAGAGCTATGCAACCGGTAATGTTTCAAGCGGCAGCAGCAGCAATATTGGCGGCTTTGTCGGATACAATGCCGCCGCGGGGGTTATTGAAAACAGCTATGCGACCGGAAACGTGAGCGGTTCGACAAGCAATGTCGGCGGCTTTGTGGGAGTCAACAGCGGGGCAATCAGATATAGCTATTCGATTGGTAGCGTGACCGGAGATTACAGGTGGGCCGGTTTTGCCGGATACAATGATGGAACCTTCACCAGTGATTATTGGAATACGACGACATCAGGACAAGCAAGCGGTGTTCATACAGGTTCAGGTTCCGGGGTGACTGGCCTGACTTCTTCGCAGATGACATCGTCGAGTAATTTCTCGGGATGGGATTTTACGAATACATGGGCGATTGTTGCGGGAGTAAGCTATCCGTACTTGCAGTGGCAAGGAACGCCGAGCATCGTTAAAGGCACAACGAGCCTGACAAGCGGCACGACGATTGTTGCTGCTGTGGACGGTACATTGGTTGGCTCTTACGCACTATCTAAATACGCCGACAACAGTTTCTATATCATGCTGCCGCAAGGTTCATTGGCTTCGGGCAGCGATCTTCTCCTTTATCAGAGCGGCGGTGGAACAAGCGCCTCAAATGCGGTTTATGTTGCAGGTGGCGCCTATGCGACGGGTCTGACGCTGAATTCAAGCACCCTGTGGGCTGGAGGTTCGACCGGTGCGTTGTCGCAATCGGTCTTTACGACGGCTAAAGGCAGCTTGTCGTCGTCAGATATTCGTTTTTCGACATCCGACAATGACTTAACAATAACGGCGGGTGTGATCTCGCTTAACGGAACAATGAGCGCAAGCTCTGGAACCTATACGCTAACGTCCTCAAGCGGCGACATTACGATCAACAGCACATGGACATTGACCGGTACGGCGGGATTAGTGCTTTCGCCGACCGGAAACCTTCTGTTGGGGAATGCTGCGAAAATTAATCTTGCGAGCGGAACGTCGCTCACCATCAGCGGGAACGCTTATACGATCATCAACAGCCTTGGCTTGGCAGGCAGCACGACAACAACAGACCTTCAAGGCATGAATGGAAATCTTGCCGGCTACTATGCTCTGGGCAGCGACATTGATGCGTCGGCGACGTCGTCGTGGAATTCGGGGGCTGGATTTGCGCCGGTTGGAAATGAAACGACGTCATTTACAGGTATATTTAATGGGCTTGGGCATACGATCAGTGGACTTTATATAAATCGTTTAACGACGGATGCTGTTGGTTTGTTCGGGGCTATCAATGCTTCGTCGGTGATCCGTAACGTGGGTGTTGTAAACGCTACAATATCTGGCCAAAATTATGTTGGGTCGTTGGTTGGTTTAAACGTTATGAATTCTTCTGTTACGATTAGCAGTTGCTACGCTACAGGAACCGTGAATGGTAGCGCCGATCGTATTGGTGGGTTGGTTGGGGCGCATGGCGGAGGCACTCTTAGCAACAGCTATGCCACCAGCAATGTGTCGGGGGCCAATCTTGTAGGCGGATTGTTTGGCGGATCCAGTTACGGTGCTGTAAGCAACAGTTTTGCAACAGGCAATGTAAGTGGAACAATGTATGTTGGTGGGTTGACCGGCTATAACAGTAATAATCTAACCACGAGTTATTCAATAGGAAGAGTTAGTGGTTCTTCGGCGGTCGGTGGGCTGGCTGGTATGAATACAGGTTCAATCATCAACAGCTATTGGAACACAACGACGTCAGGTACATCAACAGGCATTGGTGGCGGGACAACGACAGGAGCTACAGGCCTAACCTCCGCTCAAATGACGTCGTCGAGCAATTTTACCGGATTTGATTTTACATCCACATGGGCGATTGTATCGGGGACGAGCTATCCGTACTTGCTGTGGCAGGGCACTCCGACGATCGTTAAAGGCTCCACAAACCTGACAAGCGGTGCGACAATTAATGCCGTTATCAACGGAGCATCGGTTGGTCCTTATGTGCTGTCGAAAGGCGCCGACAACAGCTTCTATATCATGCTCCCGCAGGGGTCCTTGGCTTCAGGCAGCAATCTACTTCTCTATAACAGTGGCGGCGGGTCGAGCGCAGCGAATGTCGTCTATACCGCCGGAGATGCTACGGCAACCGGCTTGACTCTTAACTCAAGCACTTTGTGGGCGGCAGGCGCGTCGAACACGATCAGCAGTTCGGCTTTTGTGACGGCGCTTGGCAGCTTGTCGTCATCGGATATCCGTTACACGGTATCAGGAACGACGGTGACGCTTCTTTCGAATACGACCTTTAGTTCGTCAACGGCGCTAACGATCAGCGGAAACTTCAATTGGAGCGCCAACACACTGACGGCAACGGCCTCGAGCGGCGCCATTAATATTGCCGGTACATTGACGGTGACAGGAACAGGGGCTCTTGTGCTCACGCCGAGCACGGGTGCCGTAAATACGATCAACGGCGGCAAGGTGAATCTCGCGAGCGGTACCTCGCTTACAATAAGCAGCCATGCCTACACGATCATCAACAGTTTGGGTGCGCAAGGCAGCACAACGACGACAGACCTTCAGGGCATGAGCGGAAATCTTGCCGGATATTATGCTCTTGGCAGCGACATAGATGCGTCGGCAACGTCGACATGGAATTCAGGCGCCGGATTTTATTCAATAGGCGTTAGCGGTGCTGGTAATGGATTTTATGGTGCTTTTAACGGCCTTGGTCATACAATTGATGGCCTGTACATAAATAGAACGACCTCAAATTGCTGGGGGTTGTTTGGAAGAACAGAAACCGGCGCGACAATCCGCAACGTTGGCGTGACAAACGCAAATATTACAGCCACATACGCTGTCGGAATTATTGCAGGATATAATAGCGGTCTTATTAGTCATAGTTTTTCTACAGGTACCCTTGGCAATGGAAGTACTATGGGTGGAATAGCCGGGGCAAACGTAAGTGGTTCATCGATCGAGTATAGTTATTCAACGGCAACAATAACCGGTACCACCTATGTTGGTGGGTTAGTGGGTGATAATCATACTGGTATCTCATATAGCTATTTTGCCGGTAGTGTTTCGGGGTCCGGCGCCACGATAGGAGGCTTGGCGGCGCGCAACTATTATGGGGGAATAACCAATTGTTACTCCTCTGGAAGTGTATCGGGTTCATCACCTGTCGGAGGATTGGTCGGAGACAATTCGGGTACTATCACGGATAGTGTGTGGAACGTAACAACGTCTGGGCAGGCCAGTGGTGTCGGTACGGGCTCAAGCACGGGTGTAACGGGTCTCACGACTTCGCAGATGAAGGATTACGACACGTTCTCGAGCGTGTGGAGCATTTCGCAGAGCGGGACGACGACGGGATCGGGGAATACGACGTGGGTGATCTACGACGGGAACAGCTATCCATTGTTAAAGAACTTTTTGACGCCTCTGACGGTGACGGCGAATGACGCAACGGTAACATACAACGGTTCGGCATACTCGGGCGGGAACGGAGTTGCTTATAATCCGACTTCTCCGAATGGATCGTATCTGCTTGGGACGCAGAGCTATATAGGAACATCGCAAGGCGCGGTCAACGTCGGGACATATGTGTTGACGCCGACGGGAGTGTACTCAAGCCAGCAAGGATATGACGTTACGTATGTCAGCGGCACGTTGACGATTGATCCGGCGACGCTGATGCTATCGATCACGGCGGATGATCAAAGCAAGACGTACGGAACGACGCTTACTCTGGGAACGACGGCATTTACACAAGTTGGTCTGCAAGCCGGGGACACATTGACCGGAGTAACGCTGACGTCTCTCGGAGCAGCGGCGACGGCGAATGTTGGAACATATGCAATTGTGGGCAGCAATGCGACGGGGACGGGGCTGTCGAACTATAGCATAACGTATGTGGACGGTACGCTGACGGTAAATGCAGCGGCGTTGACGATTACGGCGAACGACCGCAGCAAGATGTACGGTTCTGCGCTGACGATGGGAACGATGGAATACACGTATACAGGCACCCTCTATAACAGCGACGCGATCACCGGAGTGACCCTGACGTCAGAGGGTTCTGCGGCGACGGCCAATGTCGGGACGTATAGCATTACGCCGAGCGCGGCGGCAGGCACAGGGCTTAGCAACTATACGATCACCTATGCCGATGCGACGACCGGCCTGACGGTCAATGCGGCGGCATTGACGATTACGGCGAATGATCGCAGCAAGACGTACGGCTCTGCGCTGACGATGGGAACATCTGAATATACGATCACAAGTGGCGCTCTCTATAACAGCGACGAAATCACCGGTGTGACCCTTGCGTCGTCCGGAGATGTGGCCACAGCAAACGTCGGCACGTATAGCATTACACCGAGCGCAGCGGCGGGGACGGGGCTTAGCAATTACACAATCACCTATGCCGATGCGACGACAGGGCTGACGGTGAATGCGGCAGCGTTGACGATTACGGCGAACGACCGCAGCAAGACGTACGGCTCTGCGCTGACGATGGGAACATCCGAATATACGATCACAAGCGGCGCTCTCTATAACAGCGATGCGATCACGGGAGTTACCTTAACCTCTGCCGGTTCTGCGGCGACGGCGAATGTCGGCACCTATACGATTACGCCGAGCGCAGCGGCAGGCACAGGGCTTGGCAACTACACGATCACCTATGCCGATGCCTCGACAGGACTCACGGTCAATGCCGCAGCGTTGACGATTACAGCTAACGACCGCAGCAAGACATACGGTTCTGCGCTGACGATGGGAACATCCGAATACACGTATACAGGCACCTTGTACAACAGCGATGCGATCACGGGAGTGACCTTAACCTCTGCGGGTTCTGCGGCGACGGCCAATGTCGGGACGTATAGCATTACGCCGAGCGCGGCGGCAGGCACAGGGCTTAGCAATTATACAATCACCTATGCGGACGCCTCGACAGGACTGACGGTCAATGCGGCGGCATTGACGATTACGGCGAACGACCGCAGCAAGACGTACGGTTCTGCGCTGACGATGGGAACATCTGAATATACGATCACAAGCGGCGCTCTCTATAACAGCGACGAAATCACCGGAGTGACCCTGACGTCAGCGGGTTCTGCGGCGACGGCGAATGTCGGCACGTATAGCATTACGCCGAGCGCGGCGGCAGGCACAGGGCTTAGCAATTATACGATTACGTATGCCGATGCGACGACAGGGCTGACGGTGAATGCGGCAGCGTTGACGATTACGGCGAACGACCG
>JBAZLX010000017.1:0-19750 GCA_041650075.1 Bdellovibrionales bacterium
CGCCGCCCTCGACGACTTTTTTCAAAACGAGCCAGCCGCGGACAAAAGCGATTGCGCCCATGATCTGAACGAAAGTCAAAGCCGAGACGATGGCGAGTTTAAATTCCTCGGACACAGGCGCGCCGATAATGGTTTCAAGCTTGGTCCAGGTAAGAACCGAAGAAGCGGCAGGATCGAAAACGCCGAAAAGCGAAGCCATCACGGTTCTCAAATTACTGCCGATGGTCATCAAAAGAGTGCCGAACCCGAGATTGGTAAGGATGCTATGAACCGAATAGGTTTTCGGGTCGGTGCCGTATTTCGACGCTTTAAGCAGGCCGTTCACGATCATAAGCAGACCCGCAAGAACGGCGGTCAAAGAAGCGAGGCCGGTCAAAGGCTCTTTAAAATTGGAAACAAAATTGACGACGACCTGATCCAGTCCTTCCGCTGCGGCAACAGCGCCGACAGCGCCGCATGTAAAAACGCCGCCATGGCCGCCGCCTGTGCCAAGGCTTTCCGTCAAGGTGGCGACGAAGCTCGGAAGCGCAAGCATGCACATGGCGCCGCCAAAATATGCCATAGGAATGACGATTTTGTTGTTTTGAGGATTATCGGCATGCATGCGCAGGTGATGTATGCCCTTAAGCGCCGCGATAACGCCGGAGATATAGGCAATCCATTGAAACACTTGGCCGAAAGGCTTGGCGTTTTCAAAGGCGTAACACATCATGCCGCCCAAGGTCGTCGCCTGAGCCAGAGCCGGTGTGGCGGAACCAAGCCAGAAAAGAGCGCCCGCGAGAGCAAAGGCAAAAGAAGGCGCGAATCTTGAAAAATCTTTTTTAGACAATTGTTTATCTCCGTCTAAAGGGCGGACGTATCGTTTATTCGATAATCGTCCAAAACTATCACGCGCACATGTATTTTGCCAATAAACTTATTAACGACCGTTTAATTAGGGCGGCTATCCGTCAATAAAAGAGGGCGTGTTTGCAATATATTAGCCCCCATTTAAGGCAGGTCGTGGCGGATTCTTGCCCCTTTTGGGGAGGGCTTATGATAAACTGAGAGATTATGTGCCCAGTCAACGATACATATTTCGAAACCTCCGACCGCCCCGTGCGGCAACGCCTGTGCGACCACCCCGATTGCGGGCAGGTTGGGTCTCACCGGGCTCCCAAAAGCCGCGAGCGGCTGGACGACTACTTCTTTTTCTGCCTCGACCATGTCCGCGAATACAACAAGGCGTGGAATTATTTTGAAGGCCTTTCCCCCGAAGAAATCGAAGACCACATCCGCGATGCGACAGTGTGGGAGCGTCCGTCGTGGCCGCTCGGGCACTGGAGCGTGCTGGAAAAAGAAATTCGCGACAAAGCGCTGCACGGCATTTTCTCCGAACCGAGAAAGGAAGAGGCGTCAATGCCTGCCGTTCCGACCTCGTTGGCCGAACGGGAAGCGTTGGCCGTGCTGGAACTGACCCCACCCGTGGATTTTATAGCGATTAAAGAGAAGTATCGGGCGCTCGTTAAAAAACATCACCCTGATGCGCGGCGCGGCGCAAGCAAAAGCGAAGACAGATTTAAAGACATCAGCATCGCCTTCGCGACACTGCGCAGAATTTACGCAACCGATCCGGAATAACTACTCCACCAACTCGATCTGATGAACGTCGGCGACGGTCATTGTCGGGCCCCCGACGTCCGTCACCCAGCCGCGCACGCGGACTTGTTTTCCGATCAAAGAAAAAGGCTCGACGCCCCGTTTTTTAAGCGGGCGCAGATAGCGCGCGGCAATCACGATCGTGAGATCCGGGGGATTTCGCTCCCCCATATAAAGATAAACCTTGTTTTTAATGCGCTCCGCCTTTGAAACGCTGCCTGTGATAAACCCAAGCTTTCCGTTAAGCGTCGCCGCTTGTTCGGAAGGAACGTCCTCATGGGTTGACCAAAACCCGCGCTTTTCCGTTCGCGCCTCGCGCTCGACCTCGCACAGATCGTCAAGCGGCTCATCGTCCCAAACCGGATAAACGAAAGCCAATCCTTCGCGCAGCAAAAGCGCTTCGACGGAGTCTCTTGTCTCTTTTACAAAAACCGATGCCGTGACGCGTCCAAAACGGTCTTCCGTTTCGTCCTGCAAAATTAAATCGCGCCCTGAAACGGCGGATTCCAGAAAAGCTTTGGCTTCGGGAGCGGCGGCCTTGATGTTTCTAAGCCGCAGCAAGCGCCCGTCTTCAAGAGCGACCTCATCGCCCGAGGCGGCGCCTTTTGCCGCGACAAGGCTGTCAGCCAAAGCCGGGCAGGAGAACAGGAGAAGGACAAAAACCCCGGCCGCGCGCCAGATCCGCATGGGGTAAAGCCTTAATGCCGGAAGTGCCGGATGCCGGTAAAGACCATGGCGAGATTAGCCTTATCGGCCGCCGCGATCACTTCGTCGTCGCGCACCGACCCGCCGGGTTGAATAACGGCGGTCGCGCCCGCTTCGACCAAGGCCATCAGGCCGTCGGCGAACGGGAAGAACGCGTCCGAAGCCGCGACGCTGCCCTTGGTCGTGGTTTCTTTCAATCCGGCTGCGGCGGCAGAATCTTCCGCCTTGCGGGCGGCAATGCGGGCGCTGTCAACGCGGCTCATCTGGCCTGCGCCGATGCCGACCGTAGCGTCGTTCTTGGCGTAAACGATCGTGTTCGACTTAACGTGCTTGGCGACGGTGAAGGCGAAAAGCATGTCCTTCATTTCCTGCTCGGTGGGCTGCCTCTTCGTCACGCATTTCAGCGCGGCCTTGTCCAGCACGATGTTATCGCGCGTCTGAAGCAGATAGCCGCCCGAAACGGCGCGAACGATTTTGTCCGATATATGCGTATCCGACATCGTCTTTGTCAAAAGCACGCGCAGGTTTTTCTTGGCCGAAAGAATTTGTTTGGCTTCGTCGTCCATATCGGGAGCAATGATGACTTCCGAGAAAATCTCGGTGATGGCTTTGGCCGTTTTGCCGTCGAGCATGCGATTGCACGCAATAATGCCGCCAAAAGCGCTGACGGTATCGCAGGCAAACGCGCGGGCATAAGCCGTCGCCAGATCGGGCCCTGTCGCGACGCCGCAGGGATTGGCGTGCTTGATGATGGCGATGGCGGGCGTTTCGGTAAATTCGCTGACCAGCTCGAACGCGGCGTCCGTATCGTTGATGTTGTTGTAGCTAAGCTCCTTGCCCTGAACCTGAATGGCGTTTGAAACGCCGGGGCGCGTCGGGTCATAAACGTAAAACGCGGCCGTCTGGTGCGGGTTTTCGCCGTAACGCATGGGCTGCTGTTTTTTGGCGGACAACGTCAGCACATCCGGATACTCATCGCCCAGTTGCGCCGCGAACCATGTGCTGATGGCGCTGTCGTAGCTTGCCGTGTGGGCATAGGCGGCGGCGGCCAGTTTTTTACGGAAATCGAGCGAGGTTTCGCCGTTGTGTTCCTTCATTTCGGCGATGACGTCGTCGTATTGCGCGGGATCCGTGACGACGGTGACGAAAGCGTGATTTTTCGCGGCAGAACGAACCATCGCGGGGCCGCCTATATCTATGTTTTCGATGCAGGTGGCAAAGTCCGCGCCTTTGGCGACGGTCTGGCGGAAGGGATACAGATTAACGACGACCAGATCGATGGTCGGAATATTATGCTTGATCGCTTCGTCCTGATGCTTTTTCAGGTCGCGCCGTTGCAAAAGGCCGCCGTGAATGCGCGGGTGCAGCGTTTTGACGCGCCCGTCCATCATTTCCGGGAATCCCGTGTAATCGCCGACGTCGGTGACCTTGATTCCGGCGTCCCGCATGGACTTAGCCGTGCCCCCGGTTGATAAAATCTCGATGTCGTAAGCCGCAAGTTTTTTGGCGAACTCGACAAGGCCGGTTTTGTCGGAAACCGAGATAAGGGCGCGGGCAATTTTGTTTGTGTTGGTCATGGCGGAACTCCAAGGTTAGACGTCAGAGGACGCAAAAGGTCTACACGGCAAAAAGAGTCTGCGCCAGCCCTATTTTTGGCCTGGAAACAGAGGTTTTATCGTGTCTTTACACTTCGCCTGAGCGCTGATATACCCTCGCCCGTAACTACCTTGAATAGCGGAGACAAAGCTATGAAGCTTATCGCGGGTAACGGCAACCGGCCCTTGGCGGAAGCGATTGCGCAAAATTTGGGAACATCTTTGGCGCGAGCATCCACCCGGCATTTCGCGGACATGGAAATCTTCTTCGAAGTCCTCGAAAACGTCCGCGGCGAAGACGTCTTCGTCATTCAGCCGACCTCGTTTCCGGCCAACGACTCCCTGATGGAACTGCTCATCATGATTGACGCGCTTCGCCGCGCGTCGGCGCGCCGCATTACGGCGGTATTGCCCTATTTCGGCTATGCCCGTCAGGACCGTAAAACGACGTCGCGTTCGCCGATTACGGCCAAGCTGGTCGCCAATCTTATCACGACGGCGGGCGCTCACCGCGTTTTGACGATGGATTTGCACGCCGGGCAAATTCAAGGTTTCTTCGACATTCCCGTGGACAATCTTTTCGTAGGCCCCGTTTTTGTGCGCCATGTGAAGGACAGCCTTTCCGTGCAGGGCAAAATGCCGGACAACCTGACGATCATATCGCCGGACGTCGGCGGCGTCGTTCGCGCCCGCGCGATGGCCAAGAAGCTCGAATGCGGCCTCGCTATCATTGATAAACGCCGCGAAAAAGCGAACGAATCCGAAGTGATGAACATCATCGGCGACGTCAAGGGCAAAGATTGCATCATGCTCGACGACATCGTGGACAGCGCCGGAACGCTGTGCAACGCGGCTGTGGCGCTCAAGGATGCGGGCGCCAGGTCGGCGTCGGCCTATTGTTCGCACGGCGTCCTGTCCGGCACGGCCGTGCAAAGGGTCAACAACTCGCCGCTTGAAAAGCTGGTTATCACGGACTCGATCGAAGCGACGCCCGATATTCTCAACTCGTCCAAGATCAAGCAGATCAGCGTAGCGCCCCTGCTGGCGGAAGCGATTATCCGGATCAATCAGGAACGCTCGGTTTCGAGCCTTTTTACCTGACCCAATGAAGCGATCTTGGGCTGCAAATCGTGCTTTTTCCGATTTTTGCTGCTCACGTACGCCAAAAGCACGCTCCGCGCAAAAATCTGAAAAATCACGATTTTCGCCTCAAGCTTGCTTAATTGTTGGGGCCAAAAACAAGTTATATTTAGGCAATCAAAAAAGGACTCGCCTTTAAAGGCCTGTATCTGCTATCCCATGCCCCGCACGAACCGGCACCCCTGGAGGCCGGTTTTTTAAATGAAACGCCGTTTTCCGGTTGTGTTGTCAGGGGGCAGCTCGGACTGCGCAAGACTTTTGCGCCTTTCTCAGCTTCTCTCCCTATTTCATAACGGCGGCTAATTGAAGGAGAGAGATTATGGCAGACATTTCCGTTATTCCCGCGCAGGCGCGCACCAAGTCCACCAAGGGCGCCGTGTCCGTGCTTCGCAAGAACGGTTTCGTTCCCGCGGTTATTTATGGCGACAAGCAGGCGCCCGCGCTCATCGCCGTCGAAAACAAGGTTCTGGTTCGCTTCGTGGAAGCCTCAGGCTTCATGACGCGTCTTTTCGACCTCGACGTTGACGGTAAGAAATTCCGCGTCCTTCCTCGCGACGTGCAATACGATCCCTTAAGCGATCGTCCCGTGCATGTCGATTTCTTGCGCGTGTCGGCCGAAACGCGCGTGCGCGTCGGCGTCCCGGTTTCGTTCCTCAATTCCGAAAAGTCGCCCGGCATCAAGCGCGGCGGCACGCTCAACATCGTGCACCATGAAATCGAAATCATGTGCGCGCCGGACAAGATTCCGACGCACTTCGAAGTCAGCCTCGAAGGGCTGGAAATCAATGACGCCGTTCACTTGAGCGCGTTGAAGCTTCCCGAAGGCGTCAAGCTTACGACCCGCGAAAAGGATTTCACCATTGCGACCATCGCGGTTCCGTCGGCCATCCGCTCCGAAAACGAAGAAGCGGCAGCGAAGGCGGCAGCGGCGGCAGCAGCTCCGGTTGCAGCCGAAGGTGCAGTGGCCGAAGGTGCAGCGGCTCCGGCAGCGGGCGCAGCGGCTCCGGCGGCTGGCGGTGCGGCAGCAGCGGCTCCTGCAGCCGGTGCGGCAGCCAAGAAGCCCGAAGCCAAGAAGTAATATACGCCCCTTGCTTAATCCTCGTTCGGACGAAGCCGTCTTTTGTCCGAACGGGTTTTGCAAGGGGTCTATCCAGGACTATCGTATCGTAATAGGATACGAAGTCCTCGAACGGCGCTATATTTCATGTCTGCTTTTTCTCGCCTCATTATCGGCCTCGGCAATCCGGACGAAGACTATGCCCGCACAAGGCATAATGTCGGGTTTATGGCCGCGGACGCCATTGCCGAGCGTTATCGTTGTCTGGCGTGGAAGAAAAAATTCCGCGGGCTTGTGACAAGCTACGACGGTTTTCTCCTCTTAAAACCCCAAACGTATATGAACCTGTCGGGCGAATCGGCGGCGGAAGCGCTTAAATTTTATCAGCTTGCGCCCGAAGACGCGATCGTCTTTCACGACGATATCGATCTTTTGCCCGGGCAAATCAAAATCAAGCAGGGCGGCGGCGCAGGCGGCCACAACGGCCTCAAGTCTCTGGACGCGCACATCGGCGCGAACTATTGGCGCGTAAGAATCGGCATCGGCAGGCCGATGACCGAACAAGGCGCTCCGGCGAAAGAAGACGCCGTGACGAACTATGTTCTCAATCCTTTTTCCAAAGCGGACAAGGCATGGCTCGATCCGCTGCTTGTCGCATTGGCCGGAGAACTCGATTTATTGTTGGCCGGAAAAATGGCGGACTATGCCAAGAAACTCCCGAAAGCCTGACTTTTTCGCGCGAGGCCTGACGCGAAAAGCGGCGCACAAAACTCAAATTAAGCGTTTCCGTTCTTGTGCACTTCTCTTGCGACAAGAATTCCCGAAACGATGATGATGGCCGACCCTGCGATAAGATTTCCCGTCGGAATCTCGTTCCAAAGCAAGAAGCCCAAAATCGCGCCCCAAACCAGCTGGGTATAGTGAAGCTGCTCGACGTTCGACGCGGCGGTATGCTGCAAAGCTCTGTTGTTGAGGACGTTGCCCATGGCGTTGAATATGCCCGCGACGACCAGCAGCGCCGTCATTTGAAGGCCCGGCATTTCGCCGGGTTGTATCAAAAGAACGCCCATTATGCCGAAAAGGCCGATGGCCCCGGCTCTGAAAAGCTGAAGGCTTTCGACGGTTTCCGTTTGCGCAATTCTGCGCATCAGAATGGACGCTGCCGAAAAACAAAGAACGCTGGCCATCGCGGCAATATAACCAATTCCCTCGCCGCTTTCCCACTGACGCGTAGCGACGGCCAGAACGACGCCAAAAAATCCGGCAAACAGGCAAAGCACTTTGGTCTTGGTTAAAACCTCATGCTTCATAAGCGCCGAAAAAAAAGCGATGACGAGAGGCGCCGAAAAAACGACAATGTAAAAGATCGTCAAAGGCAGATACTTCAACGCGACGACGTTGGCAAAATTGACGCCGATGCCGCACAGGCAAATCAGGGCATGAAACCGCCACTTTCTGGGGCGCAACAACGCGATATTTTGCCGGGCCACGACCGAGCCGCCGATGCTTGCAAAAGCGGTCACGCCTAAAAACGCCAATATCATGAAAGGAGAAAGAGCTGCCTGTCCGCCCAGTTTGACAACCGTATCGCACAAGACCCACAGAAAAAAACCGGCCAAGGCGCACAACATTGCGCGAGAGGGAGTCATTTTTTTCCACCCAAAGCTTCTTTGACGCGCGCCATAAACCCGTCGCTTTCGGGATGCGTCTTGTTTTGTTCGGCTTCGGTTACGAACTCTTCCAGAAGCTCTTTTTGCCGCTTGGTCAGGTGCTGGGGCGTCTCGACGGCAAATTCGACATAAAGATCGCCGCGCGAGGCGCTGCGCAGAACCGACATGCCCTTGCGTTTGATGCACGAGCGATGGCCCGATTGAGTGCCCGCGTCAATTTTGACTTCCGCAACGTCGCCGTCAATCGTCGGAACCTCGATTGTGCCTCCCAAAGCGGCCGTCGTCATGGCGATGGGCACGCGGCAATAAAGATTGGCGCCTTCGCGCTGAAAGACATTGTGTTGCTCGACGCTGATAATAACGTACAAATCACCGGCATGGCCTCCGCGGATTCCGGCGGAGCCTTCGCCCGAAAGGCGAATGCGCGTGCCGTCTTCGACGCCTGCCGGAACCTCGACCGCCAGCGTGTGTTGCTGATGGACTCGGCCCTGGCCGCCGCATTTTTTACACGGATTCTGAATGACGCGTCCGACGCCTTGGCATGTGGGGCAGGTGTGTTCGACGGTAAAAAAGCCCTGTTGCATACGCACGCGGCCATGGCCTTTGCACATGCCGCATTCGGTTGGTTGCGTTCCGGGTGCTGCGCCCGACCCCTTGCACTCATCGCAAGCGACGGCGTTCGGAATAGTGATTTTTTTGGTTGTGCCCGCGAAAGCCTCTTCGAGCGAGACTTCCATGTCATAGCGCAAATCCGCGCCGCGTTGCGCGCCGCCGCTCTTTTGTTGCCGGCGCGCGCCGCCGCCCAGGATTTCGCCGAACATTTCGTCGAAAATGTCCGAAAATCCGGCGCCGAAATCGAATCCGCCGCCGCCCATGCCCCCCTGTTCGAAGGCCGCATGGCCAAAGCGGTCATAGGCGGCGCGGCGCTGGTCGTCGCGCAGGACGTCATAGGCTTCGTTAATTTCCTTGAATCTGTGTTCGGCTTCGGGGTGTCCGTGATTGCGGTCGGGGTGATATTGCATGGCGAGCTTGCGATAAGCTTTTTTAAGCTCATCCGCCGAAGCGCCGCGCTGTACGCCTAATAACTCGTAATAATCTTTCTTGGACATTTTATACCATTAAACGCATGAACCGACATGCTCCTTGACATCACTCGCTCTCTCGCCCGCGCTCGTCGCATGCGGGGCTTCGCTATTTATTCTAATGGCTTATCCTCTCCCGCGTGCGCCTCGCTTGTCGCAACCACTCGTGACCCAAGCGAGTCTTTTCATGCGCCGGCTAGGATACAGACCCAAAACCCTAAAGTTCAGGGTTATATAGGGGGTTAAAGCGTCAAATACAATGGGCAAAGCCGGCCTTAAGAAGAGGTGACGAGGCTGGCTGTAGTCGCGGCCGGACGGGAGGTAGAGGAATAAACGCCCGTAACGTCGCTTGAAGACAATGACAAATCTCCGGCTTGAAGAACAAGGCCTCCTTCGCCATCGGATTGAACGGCCGTGACTTTAAAGAGCGCCGTATAGTTGGTGACGGAAACGGTGCTCTTGGTGCTGTCGGTTGCGGAAATCGAGAACGTATAGGCGCCGTCTGTCGCGGTGGTGCCGTCGGTGCATTTGCCGTCCCAAAGAATGTAATTGTCGCCGCTGGTCGTCGTGCCCGAAAGCTTCGCCACGGTATCGCCGTCCGAGTTTTTGATCGTGACGGTGACGGCCGCCGCTTCCTTCGCCAGCGTATATCCGATTTCCGCCGAAGTTTCCTGAAGAGAGAAGTCCCCGTCTTCCGAGGCGGAGCGGACATACTGGTTGATATAGCCGACGCCGTTAACGAGATTTCCGGCTGCGGTAACTTCGGTCAGTTTATCGATCGCTTCGTTATTGTTGATCTGCATCTGGATCAGCTCTTGCGTGAACTGGTTCGGATCGGTGGCATTGGTGGGGTCCTGATTTTGCAATTGCACGCAAAGGATTTTCAAATAGGTCTCGAAATCGAGGCTTAAAGACGACGACTGCGCCGCGTTGGAACTTGTCGTGTTCGCTGCATTGGCGATGCTGGTAAGGCTGCTGACGGCGCCGACGGACATGGCTCTCTCCTTCTATACGCGAATATTCACGCCGGTCGGCGTAATATAATAGGTCTCCGGAAGCACCCCCGGATCGAGGCTTTCCGCACTGTCGTTTTCTGCAAGAAGCGCGCCATTTTCCCTGTCCGCGCCGCCTTCGTGGGCGGTTTGAGCCGCCTGGTCTTGGTTATTCTGGCCGCTCAGGCTGAAGTCCAGGCTGCCAGGTTCGGCGCGCAGACCTGCATCCTGCAGCGCGCGCTCGAGGCTTCGAGAGTCCTTCTGAAGCATCTCTAACGTCTTGGGGTTTTCGGCGGCAACGGAACCCTGGACTTTGCCGTCGGAAGAAAATTCGAGTTTGATCGAAATTTTTCCCAAGTCGCTTGGTTGGAGCTGCAACGACATCTGGCTCAAGCCGTTTTTGACGTTGCGATTCAAATGCAAAAGAACCTGATCGACGACGGACGCCCGGCTTCTTGCATCCGCGTGCGCCGTGCGGAAGGCGGCCAATGTTTTTGCAAAGCCGTAGCCTTCCGTGACGCGGGCGCTTTCCGCCGGGAAAGACGCCGAAGGCGTCGTCGTATCCGTTAGGGAAAAATATTTATTTTCTCCCGCCAAATCGTCCGAGAGGTCGGCAAAGGCGCCGCTGTTTTGCGCCGCCGCCGCGACGACGATGGGCGCCGTCGGGGCCGAGCCTGTCTTCGCTTCCGGCAGAACATCCGCCTTGGCGACGGTTTCTTTGGCGCTCTTTGGCGCCGCAGCCTTCGCCGGAGCCGGAAGAGACGCGGCGAGCGTTGTCGGCGCCGCTTTTGCCTCTATCGTCGGCGGGGTCGCGGGTTCGGTTGCCGGAACGGAAGCTTCCGTCGTTTCTTCCGCCTTCGCGGGCAACGCAGGATTTTTTGCGGCAAGAATGAACGGTTTTGTTTCCGCATCCGTTGCCGGACGATCGGCCGCCGTCAGAGCCGCGCGCGGCGACGCCGTTTCTTCGTTGTCTGCCGTTTGTTTCAGAGTCTCGATAGCGGTCTCAATATCCGTTTCCAGCTTTGCGAGAAGCTCCGGCACGTCAGTTGACGCAGGCGGCGCGATAAAATCGTTTGTTTCTTCGGGAATGTCGGCTGTCGTCGTCGCAACGGCGGAATTTGCCGGCTCCGTTGACGATGAAACGCAGGCGAAACTCTTGCGCAGTCTTTCGGCGACGTCTTCCGCCACTTTCACCATGGCAAAAAGAGCTTCAGGCCCCGTCTTTTCGGAATCCGGAAGCGCCGGAGACAGCGATGCCGTCGCGTCGTCAGCCGCCGCCGTTTGAAGGGCTGCCGTCAGATCGTTTGCCGCTTTTGTCGCCGCCGTCAGAGCCTGAATGGCGGGCTCGCTGTTGCCGGCGGGAGCGGCGACCCCGCCTTCCGTTAAAGGGTTTTTTTGTATGGCCTGAACGATAAGCTGCATCAGTTCCAGAATCTCAAGAACGGTCTCGGACGCCGATTTCTTCTCGGTTTCGGGCATATCGGCATCTTCCAAAGCGTCAACCACGGTTGTTAAATCCTCCTCGATAGCCGCCAGCGCCGCCAGAAGCTCGGCGTCCCCGGTTGCGGTCTGCGCGGCGGCGGCGGACTCTTCTTCCGTCGTTGTTGCCGCATCGTCGGCGGTCATTTCTCTGTCGCGCAAGGCGGCGACAATTTTACGCAACGCCGCTTTAAGCTCGTCGGCGGGGGTGGCTGCCGTTTCCGGCAGGACGGGCTCCAAAGGCATTTCCGTTTCCGAAGGAATCTCTTCGGCTCCGGCCTCAAGCGTTTCCGGCTGTTCTTCCGTCACGGCGCAGGTTTCGGACACAAGGCTCGAAAACAGGGCGTCGAGGCCGGAAGCTTCGCCCGCCGTTTCGCCCAATTGGGGCAAAGGGGAGGCGCCCAAAGCCGGAGAGCCTTTGATAAACGCGGTCGAAAGAGCTTGTGCCTGATTCATAAGGACGGCCTTTTAAACAGAGCGATGAATGGCAACGGGACGGCAAACGGGATTGCGGCTACCTAACATCAAATGTCTCTTGGCGTGGTTTTTATAGGACATCTGCGGCATGACCTCGCTTCTGACCATTGCCATGATGTTCTGAATCAGAAGGCGCGTGGCATCCACGGCGGTGCGCAACATGCGGGCATTGGCGTCCGTGGTGGCGGCAAGGCGCTTGGCGGTAAGGCGAATGGCCTGCTTGGCGTCGTCCGAAAGCGCCTTAAGGATTTCGGGATGCGCGGCGATAGACTTCATGTTGGCTCTGTAATCGACAGCCAGCCGTTGCTTGTTTTTAAGAAGCGCGGGGTGTTCCGTCATTTTGCGCTTGGTGACGATGTCGGCCTCCGACGCCAGAACGCGCGTCAGCTCCTGCATCAGCGCAACGGTCGAAATCACCAGTTGAGGCGCGTCCCTCAGCGCGGCAGCCGTTTCTTTATCGAGAGGAAGCATAAGGAGTCCCTTTCATCTTTGTCTCAGGGCTCGAAGGCGAGCTTTGATTTTTGGCGGCGCTTGGCGACGTGCCGCGTCCCTTGGCGTTTTCCTGGGCGCGCAGCATTTCGGCCTTAACCTGCGATGCGATGCCGAGGCAGCCGGTTTTTGCGATCATCTTGCCGTATTCCTGAAGCAGAAACGTCCGCATGACTTCTTCGCCGTTGCCGCCGCCGAAGATGCCGTTGACGGGAACGGTATCGAACATCGGCTTCAGCAATTGCGTCGCGAACATCGCCTCAAAATCTTCGGCGGCGGCGGCGATATTGGTGTTGTTAAGCGCGGCCTTCGCTGCAAGCGCCGACGGCAAAGCGCCCATCGTCGTTAAATCGTTAGCCATCGTAGGAAGAACGGCGCCAATCATCACATAACCTCCAGCTCGGCTTGAAGAGCTCCGGCTGCCTTTATGGATTGCAATATCTGGATCATGTCGCGCGGGCCGATGCCCAGCGCGTTAAGATTCTGCACGAGGTCTTGCAGGCTGACGCCGCTTTTCAAAAGCGCCAGTTTCTTTTCTTCGCCTTCGTCAATGTTGATGTCCGTCCGCGCGACGACTTGCGTCGCGCCGCCGGCTGTCAGAGGCGCGGGCTGGGACACCTGAGGCGTTTCGTTGATCTTGATGGTCAGGTTGCCCTGCGCGATGGCCACGGTATTGATGTGAACGCTTTCGCCCATGACGATAATGCCCGATTGTTCGTCAATGACGACGCGGGCGATCTCGTCGGGAACGACCTTCAATTGTTCGATTTCCGTCATAAAGCCGACGATGTCGTTGCGCTTGGCTTCGGGCACGCTCAGCTTGACCGTGGCGGAATCCTGCGCCGAGGCCAGCGTCGTTTTGGCGTATTTATTGATGGCGTCGGCGACGCGCTTGGCGGTCGTAAAGTCGGGATTGCGCAAAGACAGGCGCATGGAACCCAGATCGGCCAGACGGAAACGGACTTCGCGTTCGACAATCGCTCCGGCGGAAATGCGCCCCGATGTGGGAACGCCCTTGGTGACGTTGGAACCGCTGGCGCCGGTGGCGCTGAATCCCGACGCGACGGTTCCCTGCGCCACGGCATAGATTTCGCCGTCCGCGCCTTGCAGCGGCGTAACAAGCAGCGTGCCGCCCAAAAGGCTCTTGGCGTCGCCCATGGTCGAAACGACAACGTCAACGCGCGATCCCTGCGCCGCAAAAGGAGGCAAAGTGGCGGTTACCATGACGGCGGCGAGGTTTTTTGTCTTGATCGTGTCGAAGTCGGCGGTCGAATTGATGCCGAGCCGCTCCAGCATGCCGATCAGGCTGCGGGCGGTGAAGGGAGCGTTGGTCAAGGAATCGCCCGTGCCGTTAAGGCCGACGACAAGCCCATAGCCGACAAGCATGTTATCGCGAACGCCCTCGAAATTGACGACATCCTTAAGGCGCGAAGCGGCCTCCGCGCCGTGAAGGGGAAAAAGAGCCAAAAGCACCATGACCGCCGCCGCCTTGGGCAGGGAGGAAAAGCGAGGGAAAAACAAAGACGAAAGGCTGGCGAACATAAACACTCCTGGTTCTCGGCTTGTTATGCGAGAGTCGTGCCAAGATTTTGTCCGCGCATGTCTTTTTATAATTCATTGTAATGTCATAATTATTTTCATCGCACCTTGCGTCGTGTTTCAACTAAGCTATAGTTAAGGCAAGGCACAAATTGCCCACCGGAGGAAGAGGAACGCGTGATTGAAAAAATTGATGGTTTAGGCAATGTGCGGACGCCGCAGCCCGTAAAGCGAGTGGTCAGAACGGGGGCGAGCGGCGGCGCGGGCTTTTCGCGCCAGCTGGAAGAAAGCGGAGAAACCGGCGCGACAAGCAGCATCGCAAGCGCGAGCGCGGTGTCGGGCATCCTCAATGTTCAGGAAGTTGACGACGCTTTGGCGCAGGCTTCCCGGGGCAAAATGCGCGCCGAAGACATCCTCAACCGGCTTGAAGATTTACGCATAGAATTGCTCGAAGGCGGCATCTCGCGCGAGAAATTGCTGCAACTCAGCCGCATCGTCAATCTTCGCCGCGCGCAAATCAAAGACCCGCGCCTTGGCGAAATTCTGGACGCCATAGATCTCCGCGCGCAAGTGGAACTCGCCAAATACATGCCTGCATAAGGGCGATTTCGTAGGGTGGTCTGCAAATTGCGCTTTTCGCCTTAATCTCCGAAATTTAAAACCGTATCAATCGCCGCCACAACGTTCGCGACGCTCAGGTCCTCAAGGTTCGTGCTTTGCCGCCATGCGACGTTCGGCCCCGGAGGCCGCGACCAGATCGGATCGGACTTGCCTGAAAAAAGCGCAACGGTCGGCGTCCGCAAAACGGCGGCGATGTGCAAAGGCCCCGTGTCGTTGCCCACAGCCAGCGCCGCGCGGCGCAAAACGCCCGCCAGCTCAAAAAGCGTGGTTTTTCCGCACAAATCCATCAATTCCGGCACGGAAGCCTTGATGCTGTTGACGACGTCTTCGTCTGCTTGAGTGCCGACGGCTACGCAGGCGAGCCCCTTGTCGTGCAGTTTTTTTGCGAGCGTCGCGAATTTTTGCGGCGGCCAGCGTTTGTGCAAAGCGTTAGGCGAGCATCCCGGAATAAGAACGGCGTAATGGGAAGGCAGCGCAAACTTGGCGGTCGGCGCGTCGAACCAAAACAGATCGGGCGCGGGCATGGACAGAACGCCCGCCGCGCGCAGTTGCGCCGCCATGAATTCCGGAAAGCTCATACCGGGAGCAGGCGGCCAAGGCCGGGGATATTTGCACAAAGGCGCCGCGCCCGACCACGCCGGGCCGAAGGGCCCGCCCAAAAGCGCGTACAAAATCGTCTGCCTGTTTTTTCCTTGCAGGTCGTAAACGACGGACGGAGCGAAGGAAGCGATTTCATGCCGCAGCTTCAGCCAGCGCACGGGCGTCGCGAAGGTCGGATGCGTATCGATGATGACGCGGTTGAACCAAGGCAAAGAAGCGGCAAAAGCGGCAAAAGGCTCGCGGGTCAGAAGAGCGATGTCGGCGTCGGGATGGGCTTGCCTGATTTCGTGGAAGGCCTGGAAACAAAAGACTAAATCCCCCAGTGCGCCGAGGCGGATAACGAGGATATGTTCTTTCTCCAGGGTCACGAAAGAGCCCCTTTTTTTCAAACCGAATCGCTATCGGTATCCTACAACCGCTGTTAATATCAGAGCAATCGCATTAAGAATTGGCGGGGGCGTTTTGAACTATAGAATACGGGGTGAGGTGGGATAAAATGCGGGAAATAGTGCTGGATACGGAAACGACGGGTCTTGATCCTTTGAAAGGGGACAGGGTCGTTGAAATCGGCTGTGTCGAGCTTCGCAACCACATAACGACGGGGCTGACGTTTCAGGCCTATCTCAATCCGGAACGGGACATGCCGTCCGAAGCGGCGATGGTTCATGGCCTGACGGACGAATTTCTGGCCGATAAGCCCTTGTTTTCCGACAAAGCCGAGGATTTTTTGGCGTTTATAGGCGACGCGCCGCTTGTCATCCATAACGCCTCTTTCGACATGGCGTTTATTAACGCGGAACTCATCCGGTCGGGCTACAAAGCCCTGCCGATGGATCGGGCGACGGATACGGTCGTCTTGGCGCGACGGATGTTTCCAGGCGCGCCCGCCTCGCTCGACGCGCTATGCAAGCGTTTCAGCGTGGACGCTTCGGGACGCAAAGTTCACGGCGCTTTGCTCGACGCGCAGCTGCTTGCCGAGGTGTATCTTGAATTGCGCGGCGGCCGCCAGCCCGATCTCGCCATTTTGTCGGAAGACGGAGGAGCATCCGAAGAAATCCGGCGTGCCGTGCGCGACCACCGCGCGCCGCGCGCCCATGCCGCCAGCGACGAAGAAATCGCGGCGCACGAAACGTTCCTCGCTCAACTCAAGGGCCCGCTATGGAAACGCGTCTAGCCGCGAAAGACGATGCCCGAACGCTTGCGACGTTGCATGCCGAAAGCTTCGGGCCTGCGGCGTGGACGCTGGATCAGGTCAGCGAAAGCCTGTTACTCAAAACGACGCTTGCGCTTGTGGCGGAATACAAAGGCGCGGCGTACGGCTTTATCATGTGCCAGGTCGTCGAAGAGGACGCCGAGATTCTGACGATCTGCGTATCTCCGGCATCCCGCAGGTCGGGGGTGGGGCAAACCCTTCTCGAAGCGGCCATAGAGTCCTTGCGCAAAAGAAAAACGCGCAACCTGTTTCTCGAGGTTGCCGAAGACAACGTGGCGGCCAAAGGTCTTTATGAAAAAGCGGGATTTTGCGTCGCGGGCAGGCGCGAAAAATACTATAAACGCGAGGGATATTTTGCGAACGCCCTCAGGATGTCCCTTGATTTACAGGGGCATAATAATGCTTGGCTTCGATGAAGGGACTTGTTCAGGTCACGAGCGGTTGCGACAAGCGCGGCGTGCGCGGGACAGGGTAAGCCGATAGAATAAAGGCAAAACCCCGCTACGGTGAACGCAGATGAGAGAGCGAGAGACGTTAACCGTCATGGCTAAAATCATTGATCCTTTGGCATAAGGCGTGGTAACCATAATGCCAACGGCTCGAACAATTCTCGCTTGGGTCACGAGTGGTTGCGACAAGCGAGGCGTACGCGGGACAGGGTAGGCCGTTAGATAAAAGGTGAAGCCCCGCATGCGATGAGCGCAGGCGCAGAGCGAGTGAAGTCACCCGTCGTGGCCGAAATCATTGGTCCTAATATAAAATGTCCGTTGCTACATACCATCTGTACCAACATCCCCTAAGCCCCGGCTCGCGCTTTGTCCGGCTGGCTTTGGCGGAAAAAAACGTTTCCTGCGCGATGGTGCTCGAAAAGCCGTGGGATCCCAGCCCCGTTTTGCGCACGCTCAATCCTGCGGCCGAAGTGCCGGTTCTCGTCATCGAACAGGACGGCGACAAACAGGTTCTGATAGAGTCGATGGCGATCTGCGAATATCTGGACGAAACGCACACGGGAAGTCTTTTGGGCAAAGCGCCGCTTGAAAGAGCCGAAACGCGCCGCCTCGTCGGATGGTTCAACGGAAAATTCCAGAAAGAAGTGACGGATCTTTTGGTCGGCGAAAAAGCGATGAAGCGCTTGTGCGGACAAGGCGAACCGGACAGCAACGTCATCCGCGCCGGATGCGCGAACATCAAAGGGCATCTCGATTACATCGGCTGGCTGACCGAGCGCCGCAACTGGCTCGCGGGCGACGCGTTGACGCTGGCCGATCTTGCGGCGGGATCGCATCTGTCGGTCATAGACTACATGGGCGACGTGCCATGGGATTCCTATTCGTTTGCCAAGGAATGGTACGCGCGGCTGAAATCGCGCCCTGCTTTCCGCACGCTGCTTGGCGATCATATTATCGGCTTTCCGCCCCCGACCCATTACGCCGATCTTGATTTTTGACCCACGCTCGTTCGCGTGAGGCCGGTCTGCAAACGCGCTATTTGCGCTCCCGGTGCTCACGCACCCAAAAGTACGCTCCGCTCCGGTTCTCAAAAATCGCGGACCTCGCCACGGCCTGACGCGAAGAGTTTATTCTATTCCGTCAAAAATTCCTCTGCGCGAAGCGTGATGTGAACGTGCAGCAATAACAATAAATTCCCCTCCCCTTGCGGGAGGGGTTAGGGGCGGGGTAAGAAGGTTCCATTATGAAAAACCCATCCAATCTTGCTTCCCATAAAAACAAATCAACCGATTATCACAGAGCAAAAATTTTGCGTCGTGATTCAACAGACGGCGAACAAATTATATGGTTTCAATTACGCGCGGCGACAAAAAACAGGGGATTTCATTTCCGTCGCCAACACCCCATACATCCTTATATCGCCGATTTTGTGTGTCTTAAACTTCATCTGATCGTCGAGATTGACGGCAATTCACATGACGCGCGACTGGATAAGGACAAACGTCGAGACGAGTATCTAAAAAAGATGGGATACGAAGTCCTGCGTTTTACAAACGATGAAGGCCTGAAAAATCCTGAAGGTGTCGTTATGGCTATTCTTAACCGCGTTTCCGAGAAATCCAAAAAATTCCCCTCCCCTTGTGGGAGGGGATAAAGGGGAGGGGTTAGCGGTTGTTCCAATAACCATTGTCATTTTGTGTGCGTTGGAATCCATCGCCGTATAAACGGTGCGGTAAGGAAATTTAATGGCTAATATAATGTAATTCAGAGAAAACTCGCCACTAACACTTAATTTTACGAAGTATTCTCTTAAGGCTAATAGTTGTATTCTGAGCAAACTAAAAGGATCCAAGAACCGTCAACCTATTTTGTAAGGCAAGAATTATGGAAGAGCTATCAGAAGGGGATCTTAAAAAACTATCTGTTCCAGTGCACCCGTTATTAGAGCAGATTTTCATTTCGACACGATTGAGGCAGTGCGCCAAGCACAAGCAATGGATTGCTACCTCAATGAAAATTGCATCAAAAATACCGGACTCGTTGGCTATGTGTAAGGTGCAGTTTATCGGCGATATAGACATGTTATTGCGTTGTATGGAGGAAGAGGAGTTATTAGTTCTTTCCAAAAAAGAAAAGGAACCGATTTTTGGGCTTAATATTCAAACCTCTTTTTCTGAGATGTGGGTTTGCGGGGTGTACGAAATTTGTCGTGCATTAATACAAAGAAAAACGGCTCCAGATACAGAAGAGTTTCGAAAACTTTTCCATATTCTTGAGGGAATAAGAGTGACCTTAGATAAATTTGAAATCGCGAAAGATGAAAAAAATAATTTAAAATGCGACTTTGCCCCACTTAAGCAGGATGGAAGCATGGACTTGGAGAAAGCACAAACTTATGCTCACGATAATATATTAAAAGCCCATATTATGCCCACAGGGATAAGTCAACGTACGGGGGCAATGCTGTGGATTGTGACTCATGCAGACGATAAACAACCACTCGAAGGAGAAAGGCAAACTCTTTCCGATGCTTTTCTAAATCTATTTTAATTTGGCGGCATCCAAGAATCTGAGCCTTTGTTCTCTCGCTATTCACAGATTAGATAACTCTAAAAGTCATATAAATTGCCAACATACTGTTGAGCTTGTCTGAATTGATTCAGTTTGGTTGGTGCAGGGGGCGTGCTCACTTTTATAAAGCGCGATTATCCGGAATCCCATTTGGTTTCTCTTTTGCTTTTTTCCTCGTCATGCCCGCCCCCGCCTTCGCGAGGGCAGGCTCCGGCGGTATTCCCTTTGGTTTCTTCTCTTTTTTTACCCACTTTTCCCATAATTCGTCATTGCGCCGCACAAAAAACGGCCTAAGTCTTTGTTTTCCAACAATAGATATTTCCTCTTTTTTACTTGAATTCCTCCCAAGAATGTGTATGATGGCTCCCGCACCCTTCGATATACGAACTTAAGGAGGGTTTGTCCGGCCGTGGTAGCGCTCTTCGCCTCAACT
>JBAZLX010000018.1:0-19449 GCA_041650075.1 Bdellovibrionales bacterium
GCCGCCACCGCCGCCATACCAGCCGCTTCCGCCGCCCGCGCCGCTCGCGCCGCAGCCATACCCGCCGCCGCCGCCGGGATACATGGCGATTGTGCCGCCAACGCTGACGGAGAGAGAGCCGGTAACGGACGCGCCGCTTCCTCCGGCCGTTCCGACGCCCATCGCGGCTCCCCACGGACTGCTGCCTCCTTGTCCGCCGTTTGCTGCGTTGACGAGGCTTCCGTTATATAAAAGAGCCGTAGAGCCTCCGCCCCCACCACCGCCGGCCGCGTCGCCGCTTCCGCCGCCGCCGCCGATCAAGGTATAAGAAGTAATATTCGTAGACTGGCTGATAGTAATTGTTGTTTGGGTTTTGAACGTTTTCGAGCAGCTAACGACGCCGCAAGTTACGCTTGTCGCTCCGGACCCGATACCGCTGCACGTCCACGAATAGGGCGGGCCGCTAGAAAGGCCGGAAGCATTGCCTTTCGCGCACATTGTTGAGGCCGCAGGAATAACCGAGCTGGAAGCCGAACCACAAGCGCCATGAATAGGCGGCGCAGAAGAGGAGTATCCTGCAGAGCAATGGGGAACAGAGGAATAAGCCCCGCCATTGACGCTTACATAAAGATTTTTGGCGACGGTCGGAGTCTTGGACCAAATATAGTCGGTAGAATCGTTTGCGCTGATGGCGACGGAAGGGAATGTAACCTTGTGAGCCTGTAAGAAAACGACAGTGGCACAACTTTTATTTCCTTGATTGTCGGAAAGACAATCCAGAGGATCGTTGGTGCGGGTATATTTAAATTGGACAGGGCTGCCTATATTTGTTGATCCCGCTTCAGCCTTGGGGGCAGAGGACGGATTTTCCAATCTTATATGGTCGAGAACAGCGGGAAGCGAAGGCGTGACCGTTACATGAGAGCCCGGAACGGCAATCACCGGCGCTGTAGAATTCGTGCTTGTATCGGGAGAAAAACTGCCGGAGGCGCACCCAGTATAATCAGCGGCCGTGGCCGTATGAACATAGGGCGGAATGGCATAGGCCCATTTGATTGAAGGAGACCCCTTCAAGAAGGACGAAAATTCGCCAGGCGAGCCCTGTGGCACAAAAAGATCGGAAGAGCCTACGTTGTCAATAAAGCGCGTTAACCCCAGATGACTCGTGAAAATGGCGTTCTTGATGCCGCCGTCCAGACGAATCCCGCGACTTTGATCTTTTGTTTTTGCGAGCGAGTTAGACAAAACCTCGTATTGGCAAACATCGGAGCCCGACCCAAGGGAAGAGCAAGCACCAGGATGATTGCTGGCAAAAACCAAGGAAGGGGAAAAACACAGCGAAAAGATAGAAAAGATTAAAGAGAACAATAAGCTGCGCATGGAACCCTCCCCATGGTAAAGTCCGGGCAAACACAGGCAAACACATGTGAGGCTAAGCTACACGTGTTGCGGATATTATAGGCTTAATAGGTTTCTAATGGTTTAAGGATTCCCCCAAAAACAGGCGCTCAAGATAGCCAAGCAAGCGCTAGAATCCTTGACCCTGCGGAATAAAGCCGCTATTTGCGACACCGGATATTAATGCTGGTAGGGGTGCGTAGCTCAGCGGGAGAGCATTACCTTCACACGGTAGGGGTCACAGGTTCAATCCCTGTCGCACCCACCAGTCTTTACGAACGAAGAGAGTAAACGCTGTCGCGCCGAAGCCCGAAGGCGGACGGGTCGCCCGTGAGCTCTGTTGCATCCACTATGTCCTTTGACCCGATGTTTTTTCCTGTTCGGTACAGTCGGCGACTTTTCCGGCCAAGGATCGCCTCCTGTGCCCACGTCCTATAAGTCTGTACAAAACGCATAGCTAAAGGCAAAAACGCTAGGGTTAACACAAAAGCATTATTTAGTTTCAGGTCTTTCAGTCTATTTTAGAAAAGTGTAAGCGGAAGAAATTTTTAGGGCGCGCAATAGGACCGATTGGAATTCATGAGCCGTTCTCTTAATCGATGGCGGCATTTCAAATTGATTGTGCTATCGGGAGATTTATATGTCTGAAGCGTATACGCCAACAACGTTGGCACTAATGATTACGAACAAATGCAATGCTCACTGTCCTCATTGCATTGTTGATGCCAAATCCGAAGGATCGGATTTATCGCAAGAGACCATAAGCAGCGTTCTTCAAAGCGTACCAGAATCAGAAATTGACACCATATTGATATATGGGGGAGAGCCGTTCCTTCATGCCGGAAAAAACGGTCTGCTTTGGCGCGTCTTGCCTGAAGCTTTGGAAAGTGGAGCACAAAACGTTCATATAGCGTCGAATGGTTTTTGGGGAAAATACAAAGAGACGCGCCGCGAGATATTAGGAAGAATAAATGAAATTGCCGTTAGATATGACAAAGCAATTCATATTGATATGTCTATAGACCAATATCACCAGCAAAGAATCCCTGTAACCGCGCTGTCAAATATTGTCATAGAACATTCTACAAAAGCATACGAAAACGTGCGCCTAATGTTTCAGGCCTTTGCAGACCCGACCAGCAATAGCGTGGTCGATAAGCTTTTTGATGATTGTTGGAAAGCGGGGGTTTGTTTGGTGGAGGCCAATAATGGCACATATTTATATCCTGCGGATAAGGAAGAACTTATCGACGTCGAAGATATAAACCGCACCCCCAAACAAAGAGAGTTGCTTAGGGAAACGTTTGGCTGTTCCCCTGTAGATTTTCCTTACAACGTTTCAAGCGGGCATCTTCATGCAATGCTAGATTCAGGGCACTTTATAGCAAGAACCTTTGACGCCGGGGAAGGAAAGAAGAATTACTTTATTGTTCCTAAAGCCAACAGGATTATTGATTTTCTCGTAGAGAAAGAGATCATCAACGCCGGTAGAGGGAAAGTACTTAATGGGCGCAAGTCAGAGCATCAATTCAAAGCTAGTTATGCCGAAGAGGAAAGCCACGTATTAATCATTGCGCCAGACGGCAACGCTTACAAGTGGCCTGCCCAGATTGCTGAACAAATTAAACCGGTTTCATGTCGCGGCAAAAGCATAGCCGCCCTTACACAAGAAATAAGAAGGGTGAATCTTTAGGGCCGGGGTGTTCGGTCTGTGCGTGTGAAGATTGAGCGTCCCGACACGGCCTGTTTTAGGGCGTCTCGCCGCGCTTCTCGTCTCGAGTAGGATGCTTATTGGGGTTATTTTAGGGGTAACGCCGCTTGACTTCCCGTCGCGGCTCGTCGGAAAGATAAGGAAAATTGGTTCTATTAAATCCTGTCGCGCCAAAGCCCGAAGAGCGCCGGAGGCTTTTTCAGCCTTTTGAAACCACGGGGGACTGTTTTCTTTTCCCCGTTAAGCCTTTGCTAAGTACTTAGGAATAAGAAGATATTTGCGCAGCTCTAATTGGCAAAGACATGGAATCTCACGCAAGCGGTCTTCTTGCTACCCTCGTTATAAGCCTTGTCGCGGCTTTTGCCGGAGGGCTGGCCGTTCGTATCGTCAAGCTGCCGCCTCTGCTTGGCTATCTTTTGGCCGGGATGTTGCTGGGGCCTTTTGCGCCCGGCTTTATCGCCAATCAATCAATGGCGTCGGATCTGGCCGAAATCGGCGTAGCGCTGTTGTTGTTTAACGTCGGCCTCCATTTTTCACTTCAAGACCTGATGGCCGTTCGCCGGATTGCTCTTTTTGGAGCCGTTTCCCAAATGCTGGCAAGCGGGGCGTGCGGATACTTTATTTCTTGGTTTTTCTTCGGCCACTCTCCAGTGGTGTCCTTGATTATGGGGGTCTCTTTCTCCGTTGCCAGCACGGCGATTTCGTCTCGGCTGTTGGAAGAAAAACACCAGTTTTCGACGCTTGCCGGACGCATCGCCGTCGGCTGGCTTGTTGTTCAGGACATTGCCGCCATTTTGGCGATGGTCATTATTCCCGTACTTATCAATCAAGAATCGGCGACATCGGGGTCATTAATCCCTGTTATTGGAAAAACATTTTTGCAGGTTACGGGTTTTGCAGCCGTGATGCTTTTTGTAGCAAGAAAGTACATCCCCCAGCTTCTCGGATACGTGGCTCGCGTCGGATCGCGCGAACTTTTTACGCTTGCCGTGATTGTCGTTGCGCTCGGGATTGCCTACGGCTCGGCGGTTCTTTTTGGCGTTTCGATTGCCTTGGGAGCCTTCTTCGCGGGCGTTGTGATAGGAGAAAGCGACCTCAACCACCACGCCGCCGCCGAAGCTCTTTCGCTGCAGCAGATTTTCGCCATCCTCTTTTTCGTTTCGGTGGGCATGCTGTTCGATTTCTCCAGCATCCTGCGGATGCCCGGCGAAATTGTTGCTTTGTGGGGCGTTATCGTTCTTGGTATGGGGGGCTCGACGTTCTTGCTTCTTATCGGCCTTCGCGTTCCCGCGCAGGCCGCCGCGTTGGTTGGCGGGCTTTTTGCCCAAGCCGGAGAACTCTCCTTTATTTTGAGCCAGATGGGCTACAAATGGGGCGTTTTAAGTTTGGATGATCGCGATCTGATTATGGCGGTTGCGCTCGTCAGCATCGTTGCGAATCCCTTTATTGCGGGGCTGTATTCGAAATTAGGCACGTGGGCGGCGGGAACAAAGCTCATCTTGCGTTGGCAAAAATACGGTGAGGTCGTCCTTCCCGAAATCCAGCAACCGCCGGTGGGGCACGTTATCCTGATAGGGCACGGGCGCGTCGGCCAGCGGGTGGCGGAAGCGCTGAAGAAAAACAAGCTCCCCTATATTGTAATCGAATCCGACAGAAGGCTGATGGAGAAACTACGCCGGGGAGGAACGCCCATTATATTCGGCGATGCGACACGAGAGCTTGTTTTGACCGTTGCGCATCCCGAGTCGGCAAAGCTTCTGATCATAACGTCGCCCCAAAGCGCGCAAATGCGACAGATAGTAGCGTTAGCCAAACACTTGAATCCGTCGTTGGAAATCCTCGTCCGCGTTCATGAAGAAGCCGAAGCGCGAAATATGGCGCGATATGGCGTTACTTTGGCGGTCATGGGAGAGCGGGAGATTGCCGTAGGCCTGGCGGCTCGCGCGCTACAGTATTATGAACTTCCCCCGAACGTTGTGCTCGAAACGCTCGAAGAACTCCGACAATAAACACCCTCGTCGCCACGCCCTCGTTAAGCGACGCCTTTTTGGCGGATGGGCTGCCATTTTTTGATCACCGAATACAGCTGCTCCTGTTTGAAAGGCTTCCCGATGTGATCGTCCATGCCTGCGGCAAGGCAGCGATCCCTGTCTCCGACCATGGCATCGGCCGTAAGCGCAATAATGGGGACGTGCTTGCCTGAAAACAACTCGGCCTTTCTGATCTTGTGTGTTGCCTCAAAGCCGTCAACGTTTGGCATGTGGCAATCCATAAAGATGATGTCGTACGTGTTTTTGCTGAACAAACGGAACGCTTCTTCGCCATCCGAGGCAGAGTCGACGCTGCACCCGAACTTATCCAAAATTTTTGTCATGAGCAGTTGATTGGTGGGCATATCCTCGGCAACGAGCGTGCGCAAGCCTTCAAAAGAGTGCACGCTAGTTTCCGCTTCTTTGGAAGGAGCGCCGCCCAGCATTTTTACGACGGAATACCGCGTAATGATGGGAATCTGGGCATTCTTTTGCTGTCCGTCGAGGAGAACTTTGAGGATAGCCTCCAGCTCCAAAGGATAAAAAGGTTTAACTAAAAATCCGGAAACGTTGCTTTGAACCATGCGATCCAGTGACGTCAGATGCCCATAGGCCGTCAACAAAACAATAATGGGCGATAACTGTTTTCCCGCACGAGTCAGCTCTTCGCTAAGAACCAGTCCGTCTTCGTTTCCAAGCGCATAGTCAAGAACGACAAAGGTATAAGGATCGTGATCTTGCTCGGCGGCAAGGATTTTCTTTCGCGCTTCGTCCCCTGTCGTCGCCGTATCGCAGCGAAGACCAAAATCTTTCTCCAGGCATCTTTGAACAAGTTTGCAGCTAAAGACGTAATCGTCTACGGCAAGGGCTCTCCTGCCCTTTAAAGAAATATCAGGATTGACGCTCAGCACCTGCTCGATTTTTCCGCGACGGACGTGCAGATCATAATAGAACGTCGATCCTTCGCCTTCTTTGCTCATTACGTGTAACGTGCCCCCCATTAAGGCGACAAGGCGACGGCAGATAGCAAGCCCCAATCCCGTTCCCCCGAAGCGGCGCGTTATAGAGGATTCACCCTGGGTGAATTTTTCAAATATGGATTCCATCTTGTCTTTAGGAATGCCGATGCCCGTATCTTGAACGCTGATGTTCAAAATGACGCTGTCGCCGCCATTCGTGGACTCCGCGTCTATATGGACAAGAACGTGACCCAACGAGGTAAATTTGACGGCATTCCCGACCAAATTGTAAAGAATTTGCTTAAAGCGTGTGGGGTCGCCAAAAATATAAGAAGGCACGTTGGCGTCAATATCCACAAGCAATTCAATATTCTTTTCTCGGGCGAGGATAGACAAGCCGTCCGTCACTTCCGAAACGGCCGAGCAAAGATCGAAGTCAACGGCCTCGATTTCGAGCTGCCCTTCCTCGATTTTGGTGAAGTCCAGGATGTCGTTGATAAGAGAAAGCAGATTTTCGCCGGAGCTGTAAATAATTTTTGTCCAAGACCGCTGCTCTGTCATCAAGTGAGTATCGAGCAGAAGCTGAGACATGCCGATGATGGAGTTCAAAGGCGTGCGGATTTCGTGGCTCATGGTCGAAAGGAAGTCGTTCTTTGCTCTGTTGGCCGCCTCGGCCTGTTCTTTGGCCTTATAGAGCTCAGAGACCGGTTTTTGTATCGTCTTTGCCAGATATATCGTCAGGAGGACGAATAAAACAAAAGGCCCCAGACAAATTTTTCCCCAGCTTATCAGTTGTGCCGTGAAAGCCTTGTCTAAATCGTCCAGATAAAGGCCGGACATAACGACCCACTCCCACGGCTCGAACGCCATGGAATAAGCAACTTTTGGATAATAGAGAGTCTTATCCGCAGGCTTCGGAAAATAATAATAAGTAAAGCCGCCGCCTTGTTTTGCGTTGGCAACAAGCTCTCGCGTTTGATAGACGCCATTAATGTCATGGTCGTCATATTGAGACAGGCCCTCGCGGTCCGGGAGAGTGCCGTGCGCAATATCGATATAATCGTAACCGATAATGGCAACATAGCCGTTTTCGGCATACCGAATTTTACGGAGGGCGCTTTTAGCGCGTTCTTTGGCTTCTTTTTCGGGTACAAGCCCCCGCTTGTATTGTTGATACTGATAGTCAACCTGGGTCAGCGCAATCTGGATGGCCGATCGAACGGCGGCTTTACGTTCGGTCAGCATGGCGTCTTTGACGCGGTAGAGGTCCATCACGATGATCGCGCTAACGGACAAAAGGCAAAGAAGGCAAAGAATGGCGACCTTTGCGAAAATGCGGATATTTTTTACGGGGTTCTTCATGAGAAAACGCGCCCTTCTACAAAACCGGGAATAAGCTGCGAGCACGCCTACTTTTCACCAAAAAGCTTGAACAAGCGTTAAGTGTACACACATAGAGGTGTGCAACCTGCGCGCGAGCGCCTTTTGCGGCGAATAGAGCAATATTTTTTATCCCCGCCAGTTGCCGGTAAAGAAGTACCAGCCAATGCCGACGGTAAATATCCAGCAGCCGTAAAGGCTGTGTTCGATAACCGCCCATTTAAGGGAGCGGTGTTTTTGAAAGCTGTGGGCGATAAGCGCGCCGCCTATGGCGGTAAAAGTCGGCGCGATCCAGTTATTAAGAACGATATGGCCAAAACCGAATAAAAGCCCGTTAGTCAGGACGCCAAGAAGGGGCTTCCCGATTTTTTCAAAAAAGCCGCCATAGCGGGCGAAGAAAAAACTGCGGAAGAACAACTCTTGGGGCACGATAGACAAAGGCGGATAAAGAACCATCACCGCAAGCCACAAGCGAAAGCGCTCAAAAGGAAAGCTCATAAATCTTTCCGGCACAAGGATCAGCGTTAAAAGCGTAAGAAAAATAGAAAGAAATATAAACCGCAGAAAAGCAAAGCGTTTTGCCTCCGCTGCCCACCCGTTGCCATGCCAAAGCGCGCGGAAAGAAAAACCAGGAGCGCGCTGCAGAATAAAATACGCGTAAAAAGCGCCGCCCCAGATAGCGGCGTAAATCCATGCCCGTGTTCCGACGGCAAACAGAACGAGGGGAACAAGAATAAAAAGGAGGACAAATTCCACAAAAAGCAAAAGGGATTTCTTGTTTATATTTAATGAGGATGGGACGGACATTTTTTAAAAGTAGCATGCTCGAAGAAGGCACACAAATACGGCAAGAGACCGAAGCAAGAAGCCAAAAACGGTTGCCGCCTCACCCACCGGCTTTCTGAAACCCCCACATTATTGATGTCTTAAGGCCCTTCTGGTAAAGTGATCCTGCCTGCATGTGGCAGGGAAATAGTCTTATCGAGGTTGGATGTTGGAGCTTGCAGTAATCCGATAACCCGGCGCCTGAAAAAGGCCCCCGGTTATCAACCTGTACGAGAAATCGGCAGGCATCGTTGATGCCTGTCCGGTTGGTGCAACCGGTTACTGCTTTGAAAGCTTCAACATGAATATATCTAAATTGGAACAAAGGACGCTGCACGTCCTCGCCCAAGGCGGGCGCATTGTGCATTACCGTGACGACAGAGGGCGCATCAACGCCGTCGAATGCTATACCCGCGACGGGTATGTGCTTGCCGACTGCACGCTGACGGTTTTTAAAAAGCTAAAGACCAAACGGCTTATTTCGTCGAAAGACAGCCAGCCCTATCGCATCAACAAAGATGGGCTTAAAGCCGTCCGTTCGCAGCTCGACAACCAATAGCGCTTGGGAAGAAAAGGCTCGCCACCCGAAGCCGCTATGCGGCGTTGGGTGGTGGGGCTGAGGGGAAAGGCCTCGGCCATGCCGACGTCAAAAGCTCCCTTCGTTATCAAGCGGGGGATATTGAGGCTGTGAGAGAAGTTAACAAACGACAAATCAAGCTTAACTGAACTGAAAGCCCGAAAACTTTTAATCAGAAGAGGCTATCGAGAAAAATAGGTCAACGCCGCAAAAATTGCAGCAGCTACTGCTGCTCCAGCCGCGACTTGCGTCGCGTTTCTTTGGCTTCTCATTGTCGCGACCTGTGCTGCGTTTACACGTTCATGGTGTTGTCGTTCTTTTTCCGTCAACCATTCGTGAGCTGCCTTTGTTTTTGGTTCACCATAAATTGACGCTGCGAGGCGCTGCCGAACCTCTTTTTCGCCGAGCCCCTCAAACTCTTCCCACAACTTACTGACGGTTTCGACCATATAACTTTCTCCATCTTTTTTTGCTTACTTGAGAATATACAACTTCGGATGCTCCGGCGCAAAACCCCCATGTATGCAGCTAAAGGGTAGCCGTTGCGGGGCTGCGCGACCCCGTTAAATCCGCCCAGTCTTAAAAAAACTTAATGTTAAATAAGGTCAAGACTTGGTGGCTGTGACAATATTTGGACACAAAAAAACAATTATTCTTCCAAATTAACCATTGATTTACTGCCCATCATCTATCATATTGATAGGTATGAGCTCACAAGCAAAACAGGTCGTTACACCGTTTAGAATGACGCCAAGAGTTGCCGAAGCCAAGATTCATGAGTTAGCGAAAAACTCGTCTAACGTAATTTGGGGCGGGCATTGTGTGGAGCGATCAGAACAGCGCGACATCACCCTTCAAGATGCATTGAGTATTTTACGAACAGGTATAGTGGTCGATTGTCCAGAAGCGGGAAAGTTGCCGGGCGAATGGAAAGCGAAAATTGTGAAAAATATCAGAGGCAATAGGGACGCAGGAGTTGTGACAATAATTATGACGAAGCAAGGAATGTTGAAAATAAAAACCGTTGAATGGGAGGACTTGCCATGACAGAAAAAGTTTTTTGCCGCCGGGGTGATTCCCCCAAAAAACCCTACAACTACAAAGGCTGTGGGTTGGATAATATTTACCTTCTGAGCGGCTTTGATATCATCAAGGATGAGGACGGAAACAGCGTCATCATCCATAACATGGACAGCCTACATAGGGCCATTGCCAAACAGCTTGTCATGGAACAAAAGGTTCTGAGCGGCAAAGAAATCCGTTTTTTAAGAACCTACCTAGATTTGTCACAAAGCGATCTGGGCAAGTTATTGGGCTGCGATAGCCAATCTGTTGCGCGTTATGAAAAAGAACAATGTGACATTCCATCTCCAACTGAGCGCCTGCTCCGCATGATGGTGCTTGGGCATATGATGGGAAAAATAGATGTCCGAGAGGTTGTGCAGCGTATTGAAACAATGGAAGGCAAGGATAGCGCAAAACTTAAGTTTGCCTCTACCAGCAAAGGATGGAAGGTTGCGTAAACCGTCTTCTTTTGTTGCTAAGACAGCAAGTTTGGGGTCGGTTGTTCGTTTAGACTCGCTTCCCCCACTTTTCCCATGGCCTGTGCAACGTTCTGCATATATCCACAGAATGTTAAATTCGGGACATCAATAGCAACCGCTATATTCTATCGGAAGAAATGGTGCTGCCTCAGGAATTACTCTCTCTCGCTTTTCCCCGCGCTGCTCCGCAGCCTCCGCCTTCGCAGGGGCGACGGCGGACGGGCGGGGAAAGCTCGCTCGTGGCGCCTGCGCCATAAGTTTTTTATGTGCGCTCGGCGTACTTCCGTCCGCCTCGCGTTAATGAATGGCTGGTCGTGAACCTACTTTTTCGCAGGCCCAATTCTTTCGAAAGCAGAAATTAAATACCCGACCCCCTTATTCAAGGGGGTCGGGTATTTAACTGGTGCTGCCGATAGGAATTGAACCTACGACCCCGTCCTTACCAAGAACGGTGAGGAGTCAATAGAAACAGGGGTTAGTTGATAGTCTCCCCCACTTCATCCCCCACCGGTTGATATAATTCTGCTCCAATAGTATTCTTTCGGGAGTCCATTATTTTTAGGTGGCCGAATGTCCGGTGCGTTTGCTCATTTGACGCTTGCCAATGAGGTAAGCGAACCCCGTTTCCTAGAAGCATTGGGGTTTTCCAGCCAAACGATTTCAATTGTAAATGAATATTTACCTTTTTGTCAGTTGGGAGCAGTAAGCCCCGACTTGCCTTATCTGGCCATTCCGAATGGCGGCCAAGCGGGTTGGTCGGAACTGATGCATTACGAAAAAACGGGCGAAATAATAAAAAGCGCCATTCCATTCATCAAAAAATTGAATGGGAAGGCAAAGGAAAAATGTATTGCTTGGCTATTGGGATATACGGCCCATGTTGGAATGGATCTTACTATTCACCCTATAATTCAGTTGATGGTTGGCGAGTATAAAGGGCATGAAACCGAACATCGCCAGTGTGAAATGAATCAAGACACCCATGCGTGGCAGCGCATGAACTTAGGCCCTCAAGGGCTTTCTGCCTTTCTAAAGCCGTCAATAATGCAATGCTGCAAAAAGGGAAAGGAGCAGGAACTTGATGGGGACATCCATAAGCTCTGGCTCCATATGCTTAAGCGGGTCTATGGGAAAAGGAAATCGGAACCAGAGCCCGACATGAACAGCTGGTTTAAAGGTTTTGTCTTTGTTGTGAACACATGTTTACAGGCTAATCACTTGTGTCCTGCCGCTCGCCATGTTTGTGTCCAAGACTATGGCGCGACGTATCCCCTTCCGAATGAAACAGACCAAAAATTTATACAAGGACTGCCTATTCCAGATGCATCTGGAGAGGCAAGCGGAGAAGTGAAGGACTATGATGATATCTTTATGATTGCAAAAAAGAATGTAGCAAGCTTGTGGACTTCAATTATTCTGGCCGTTGAAAATGGAGATGCCCCATTGATAGGCGACTACAGTCTCGATACTGGATTGAAAATTGGTGAGGCTTCAAAAACTCAAGCCTTTTGGCCGTCAAATGCAACGTAAACTTATCTTATTTTTTGTTCTCTCTATAACCGTCGGGTGTTCATATGCACCTGCGCCGCGTGACCAGATGGAATATTATCCTTTAGGTTCAAGCTTAACGCAACTCTCACGCGTCATTGAAGGGAAGCTGTATTCCGGGAGGCTACCAGCAGATTTGAATGGCGATATGTTACTTAAAGAGGCGACCCGTGATAACCCAAATTTGCTTCTGCCTTTTGGTGATTATAAAATGAAAGCAAATCGATCTGGTCGACATGTGGCCTTGCTTGTTTGTGATAAAGAAGAGACCCGCGCTATTTTGGAAGATGCGGGATGCACGGGAACCTTAGAGAAGCATTTATGGCAAGCCCAAAGCCCACAACCCTGCGAGTTCTCTATAGATTTAATCACACTATGTAAGCCGTCCTCCCTCGTTAAGCCAAACGGCACACATTAACTAATGCGGCGGCTTGAGCCGCGTTCAAAATGGCCTTGCATAGGGTGAATTGCTCTTTTGCAAGAGGGGGCGGCAAAGCCCCTTTTGCGGTTAAAGAGGGCTGGGCTGGCATCTTAACCCCTAACCGTGTATCATTCCCCCTTGCTTGGCCCAACCGCCTTAACAAGGATAAAAACGGCATGAGTAGAATAAAGCTAGAAAACGAAATAATGACGGATGAAAACTTTTTGGATGTAGTTGATAAGGCCATCCGAAAATACACAGGACAGAGTAACGAGCTGGAGTTGGCCATTGGGGCCCTTATGCTTGCCCGGTATGTTGGCTGGAAGCCTCTTATGCTGATGCATGACAGAAAAACCATTCGTCGATTTGAGGATCGACTTAAAATCAAGATAAGGGAGGCCGTTCCTGCGGAGGGTGACTTAGCCAACAAGTCGAAAGCGTGGAAGTATTTCTTTAAAAAACACACCAATTTTTGGAAAGCGGTTAGCGGCGAATTTTTAAACGTAAAGACCAACGAAATGGACAAATGACGGGAGGGAGGGCCATTCTCTCTGAAAGAGATTGACTCTCTCTTAGCTTTGTGGTCTTATATCCGCACGGGCAATTACGCCCATGCGGGGAAAAGACGTGAAAATATCAATAAACAAAGAAGATATTAGGAATAAGAATTATTCTGCCGCGCAGACTTCGCGCCAGAGCGGCGGGAGCCGCTCAAGCGAAGCTGCGGCGGCAGAAGGGTCGACGTCCAGTAACACAGACCCTTCTGGCACCAATACAGAGATACTAAGACATGGAGTTGATAGTCTTTACGTTTCGTGTAAGGGCGCACTAAGCATCGACTGCATTGATCTGCTTGAGGAGAAAAAGAGAGCTGCTCAATCGGATGATATTGCCGTTTCCAGCACGGCACAGGTTGAGGTGGCGGGACATTTGTTTGAAGTTAAAGACAAAGGGGGCGGGGGTTTTGCTTTTGTTGTCAAAGATAACGCTTTTAAAATTTATCTGAACAAAAGCATAAGAAACAAGAAGCCTATGACATATACCCAAATTAGCAGCGAGTATTTAACGCTTCGCGGCCCAGCAGAGGCTATACAGGATTTAGAGGGGATTATTGCTGTACTGGGCACAAAATATGAGCCCTTATCGATAAGTCGGGCAGATTTGTGTGTAGATTTTACAACAGGCTTTGATTTTGAAAATTTATGTTCAGGAGATTTTGTAACAAAGTGTGAGGAATTTGCTTCCTTCGAAAGGAAACCGTTCCTTACCGGCATGTCAGCTGGGATGGGTGGGGATATAGCCTTCCGGCTTTATGATAAAACCGAAGAGCTTATGAAAAACGCTCGCCCGTATTTAAAAGCGCTTTGGCATCAAAAGGGATGGGATGGAAAAACGAAAGTTTGGCGTACGGAGTTTGAAGTAAAGCGCGAAGCTATAAAGGGGCTGGAAATCAATACGGTTGATGATCTTATTCGGCTTGATGCGTCTCTTTGGTCGTTTTTGACAAATGACTGGCTTCGCATCGTTGCCCAAAACCCGAACGACACACATAGGGAAAGGTGGCCTTCTCAGCCTTTCTGGATTGCGGTTTCAAGGGCCTTCGGGACAGAGAACGTTTTTCCCCTTGCACAAAGATTCAAAAATCAGCGCGTGCCGGATGTTGAGATGGTTATTCGTCGCGTTGGGTCTGCTCTCGCTTCTTTTATGGCAATCGAGGGTGTTGAAAACATATCAAGAGCTTTCTCTTTGCTGTGTTCTCAAGCGGATTCGTATTTCGCGCGCATTAGCCGACTTGAGGAAGATTTTTCATCGCACGTTCAAAAAAAGATTGCGGAGAAATGCAAGAAATACAACCTCCAGCAACTCTCTGATCGTGCACCCGTAAACACAGGGGGCGATTATGACTGAACAGCTTTTTACCTTCAAAAATTTATTGACGCGCATTCCTCTTTCCGAGCGTGCGTTAAGGGATGTTATTTCAAGACTGGGGTTTCGTCGTCCCGCAGGTATTTATCGAATGATTTTTAAACAGAGCGATATTGATTTAATTATGGAATTTATAACATGTCACTCAAACTCATTATCCCCGGTTTACGTGGGAACAAATTCTATTATGTCCGAGGCCAGATCAACGGAAAGCGCGTTGAGGTCTCTACAGACACGACAGACAAAGCAAATGCTGAAAAGTTTAAGGCGGACCTCGAGGTTTCGCTCCGGAACAATGTAGCGGCTCCAGACAAAGTTACTTTTAGAGTTGCAGCGGAAAGTTATATTGATTGGCGCAAGCCCTCTTCGAGAGACGAAACTCAAATTCGAATCCTTATTCAAATTTTTGGGGAGCGATTTGTTTGCGACCTCGTTCAAGCCGATTTGGTGAGTGCTGCCGATTTTTTAATGCCTAACGGAAACCCCGCCAACAAAAACAGATGGGTTATACGCCCTGCCGCGTCAGTTCTGCATTATGCGGCAAACAATCGCTGGTGTGAGTGGCAACGAATAAGACTTTTTAAGGAACCGAGACCTACAACGCGAGCCACTACGCCGGATGTGGCAAAGAAGCTGATTAAGGCCGCACCAAAGACAGAGCAAAAACTTTTGCTGCTTTGGATATTCAAACACGGAGACCGCATTACCGATGCAGTCAATATCGAATGGGCGCGGATTGATTTTGAAAGTCGGATTTATAAGCACTATGAGCGCAAAAACGACAAGTGGAGAACAGCTCCCGTTGACGATGAGGTTTTTGCTCTCCTTCTTGATTTAAAAGAAACGTTAAAAGACAAAGAAACGGGCAAATTGCCTCAATATGTCTTTCCGTGGCGTACCCGTTACGGCGTTTATAAATGGCTCATTCCCTTGCGGGACAGGGTAGGGGTTGATTTCACGCCCCACATGGCACGGCACACGGTCGGAACCCAGCTAAACGCCCAAGGGGCCTCTTTGCGCACCATTATGGAGCGTTTGGGCCATGCTGATGTCAAAAGCTCCTTACGCTATCAGGCTGGAGATATTGAGGTTGTGAGAAGGGAGGGAAGAAGACTGGCCCCGCTGATGTGGGAAAACAAGAAAAAACAGACATAAAGCAGCGTTTAGCTGACGCCATAATGGTTCTGACTTACCAAACCACATATTAACTTGACATATTTGTTGATTTGCCTTACAAGGCTAATAACAGTTTTTATGGGTAAACAAGAAAAATGAAACAATCTTCAGTTCCTGCCGCGGTCGTTATTGATCTTATTGAGGCCGCCCTTTCTGCCGATTACACCGCAGTTCGAAGAGTGGCAGGAAAAATGGCGCATATTTTAGACGAACAGAAAGATGCCGATTCAGCAAAATCGTTGCGCGCCCTTGTTAGGCGACGCGGGGTTCCTCTTAAAGCTTCTGGATACACAGAAATGCTTCCGGTTGATTTAAAGTCCCGCCTCCCTTTAGTCGAAGAGCAAAACGATCCTACGACCCCCGTTTTCATCGACAAGAAGAGCGAGAGCACAGTAAACTCCTATGTTTCAGATGTTAAAAATGTTGAGGCTCTAAGCTCGAAAGGCATTTCAGCCAAACTGTGCTTATTGCTTTCTGGTCCTCCCGGTACGGGAAAAACTCTGCTGGCCGCGCACATTGCCGCTCGATTGGGACGCCCTTTGTATGTGGTGCGGCTTGATTCTGTGATCTCATCCTTACTTGGCGATACGGCAAAAAACATCAGAAGTGTTTTTGAATTTGTATCCGTGCATAAGGGCATCCTTTTTCTTGACGAAATGGATGCTATTGCCAAAGTTCGTGATGATCGACAAGAGTTGGGGGAACTTAAGCGAGTAGTAAATACGGTTATACAGGGCTTGGATTCTTTAGACGACCACTCCGTTGTGATCGCCGCTACAAATCATTCTCAATTACTTGATTCTGCAATTTGGAGAAGGTTTCCATACAAAATTGAGCTGGGGCTCCCCTGTGAAGATGTTCGAGAGGCTCTTTGGCGATATTTTCTTTTTGAGGATGACACAAAAACAACAATCCCCCATGTCCTATCTAAAATATCTAGTCGCTTAAGTGGGGCGGACATCCAAAACTTAGCCCTTGCAGCGCGGCGCCAAGCAGTATTGCTCAAGAAGCCATCGATTGACACAGGAGCGGTCGCTTGGGCTGCAGTAAGCACATCAAAAGGTGACTTTTCCCTGCCCCCACAAGAAGGGCTTACTAGTGAGCAGAAAAAGACGCTCTCAACAATTTTGATAAAAGAATTTGGTGAAAGCAACGCGGACATTGCTCGACTGCTGGGGGTGACGCGACAAACAGTCTTTGGATATCAGCAAGGAGAGGAAAATGGCATCAGAAAATCGGCGTGACTCCCCTCTGATTAATCCAATCTTGTCCTTCCTGAAGGAAGCCGTGCCCGAATCGGTCCCAGGCGGAGGAAAAAACGCGAAATCAATAGTGAGTCATCGGCTTGACTCACAAAGGAAAAAACTTTCTTCCGACTGTCTCAAAATTTTCGACAAAATTAATCATGGATACTCCACACAAGCAGGTTTGTTGCTTGTTGTGGTGGAAATGTTTGAGGACTCTACCGCGCAAAGTTGGAGCCCTCGCGGACTGCTAAATGAGCCACGCTATGGTTGTCGCTTAGTTGCCCCAGCCAAGGATGGATATTTGGTAGAGGTTGTGGCAAATAAACTAAGCGACCTAGCAAATTATATAAGAACTGCTGATAGTATTGAGCCTCGCGTTGATATATCTCGAATAAAAGCGATTAAATTATTTGATCAACAGGCCTTGTTCTCAAAGAAAGACTCAGACACGGTTTGGCAAACAGCAGAAAAATTTGAGGGTGGAAGGGGGTTTATATTTTGGTTAGCTCCCTTTCACGATGGAGCGGCAAGAAGAGCGGTTATGGACTCCCTTAAAAAACTTGAGGGAAATAAGCATCTTCTTCCTACATATCCCCATGTCGTCCTTCCTGTTCCTGGCGCAGCTGAATCCAAAATAGCAGAACCCGTCATATCCCCAAACCAGTCTGCTCTTGCTCATGCCCTTCGGCATTATCAGAACAAAGGAACGACCCAAGCTTTTGCCATCATTCCCACTAAGGCCGCTTGGGAAAAAGTAGTCGCATCTGGAGCCTTTGTTAGAATTGATCCCGTGCACCGAATTGAGGTTACCTCTCCTGGGGAGGGGGCCGAGCCAACGCCCCCCATGCCGATAGCAGGTGAACAGCCTATTGTGGCCGTTGTGGATGGGGGATTAACGGCAAAAAGTTATTTACCCCTTGAGGCTTGGCGTGCACCGCCTTTAATTAGAAACGCAGTAGCAGATTCCGTACACGGCAACTGCATTGTTTCCCTGGTTGTTCAGGCGCACGCTTGGAACAGTAATTTACATTTGCCACAAGTAGAATGTCGAATAGGAAATATTCAGGCGGTTCCCAAAAGCGATCATCCAATTCCGACAGACCCACAAAAGTTAGTTGAATATCTTCGACAGATAGCAAGGGATTTTCCAGAAGGAAAAATCTGGAACATGTCTTTTAATCAAGTCGAAGCATCGGATGACCCCAGCGTTGTAAGTTATCTAGGGCATAAAATTTCTGAGCTTGCTCGAGAATTTGGCATTCTTCCCGTAATTTCGGTTGGCAATCGCAAACAGGGCGGGTCAAAGATATTGTGCCCACCTGCTGACTGTGAGGCTGCCTTGACGGTTAGCGGAAGAAGCTATGACGCATCTGGGGATCCTGCGGGCGTTTGCCCGGTTTCTCTGAAAGGCCCCGCTCCAGACGGGATGCTAAAGCCAGATCTATCTTGGTTTTCTTCTCTTCGTATGATTGGTGGGGCCGTACAAACAGGCAGTAGTTATGCAGTTCCTTTGGTTTCATCTTTAGCCGCGCATACATACGCAAATCTGAAAAACCCGTCCCCTGATCTTGTAAAAGCCCTTCTTATCAATAAAGCGGAATTGGACACACATGACACTTCTCTCGGTTGGGGGACTCCTTGGGAGGGGCATCTACCTTGGACGTGTGCCCCAGGAACCGTGACGCTAGTATGGAGGGCAAAACTGGAGCCGGGATACGGATATTATTGGAACAATATTCCCATTCCTGCGGAACTCATAAAAGGAAAAAAACTTGTTGGGAGGGGCTCGCTTACAGCCATTATCAATCCGGTGGTTTCGGAGGCTGGGGGGCCTAATTATTTTGCAACCAGACTTCAGGTTGCTCTTCAATATCAAAATTCCCAAAACAGATTTTCAAATCTTTTAGGAAGCATGAAAGAGGACAAAGAAAAAGAAACTCAAGCTCGGGCAGAGTTAGCCAAATGGCACTCTGTAAGAAAACATGCCCGTGATTTTTCAGCGCGGGGCGTTGGCTTTTCTGGCTCTCATTTTCGTTTATTTGCCAGAGTTTTTACGCGGGACCTCTTTCAGTTTGGGCTAAGCAATCATCATGATTTGGGAGAGCAAGAAGTTGCCTTTGCGCTTACTTTCTCGGACGGGTCCAACAGCCCTGCAATTTTTAATTCTATGGCTCAACAACTCGGGACATCAGTTGAAAGTGCCGTTATTAATCAGGAGATCGAGGTTGAGCATAATCAAAGATAGCTTCTGGCTATTAAGGACTAATTTAAAAGAGGGGTTCCCCCACTTTTCCCCCACTTTTGCCAACGGTTCACGCAACGTTCTGCCTTTTCATGCAGAAAGCGGTTTTCGGGAGATTCGGCACTAAGCCAATATCTATGCGGAGAGAATGGTGCTGCCGATAGGAATTGAACCTACGACCCCGTCCTTACCAAGGACGTGCTCTACCCCTGAGCTACGGCAGCAAAAAGTGTCAAGTCGGGGTTTGTGCCACAGCCGCGCGCTGGACGCAAGAACCCCTTATATTTTCACCAATCCCGTCGTTTGTTAGTCATAACGCCGCAAAAGAAGCTTGATAAAGAGCCCTTATAGAGGGACAACGAAAAGCGGAAGAATGCGCCTTCTTAAAAGTGTTGTAAGCAACATGTTCCATACGAAAACGGGCAAAAAGGCAAAGACCGGCTTTTCATTGCTTGCAGGCTATGCCGATCGTTTATTAACCCCGCC
>JBAZLX010000019.1:0-19250 GCA_041650075.1 Bdellovibrionales bacterium
GGCGGGACGCGTGGCGGCTTCGATGCAGCGATGGGGTATCAAGATTGATGATTCCGGCGGCGCAAAGCTTACGGCTCTGCCGATCGGCGCTTTCTTTCATTTGATTTTGGCGGCAGCGTCGCCATACGCAGGCGCCGTTGATTTTCTGGCGCTGCTTAAACATCCTTTTGCGGCTTGCGGGCTCGATCCCGTCGTTTGCCGCGCGAAGGCGCGCGAAGCCGAAATTCGCGTGCGCAACCTTGAAGACGAAGATTTTGGCGCGATAAAAAAACTTTTGGCGCCTTTGACGAAAAAATGGAACGGCTCTCTGCCTTTGGCCGAGCGCATCGCCCTGCATATCGAGATTGCCGAAGCCATCGCCTCATCGGACAAAGAAGCTGGCGCCGCGCGGCTGTGGGCGGACGAAAGAGGCAAGGATACCGCCGAATGGTTCGACGAATGGCGCGCCAGCGCCGACGGTTTCCCGCCCTTATCCGGCAACGATTATGCCGCGCTGTTTGGTTCTCTCGCTTCCACAAAAATTCTGCGCTCCGTCCGGACAACGCACCCGCGCTTAAGCATTCTGGGTCCTCTTGAGGCGCGTTTGTGCAGCGCCGATCTCGTCATCCTCGGCGGCATGAACGAAGGATCGTGGCCGCCCGATGCCGGTTTCGATCCGTGGATGTCGCGCCCCATGCGTAAAAAATTCGGCCTTCCTTCGCCGGAATACCGCCTTGGCCTTTCGGCTCATGATTTCTCTCAACTGGCTTGCGCCAAAGAAGTCATGCTGACCCGCGCATCGCGCGTTGACGGCATGCCTGCGGTTCCGTCGCGGTTTCTGCTGCAAATAGACGCCGTGCTGAACGCGGCCCGGTTGTCCGACGATACTCCAAATGCCTTGCCGTGGCGCGAATGGGCAAAAGCTCTCGATGCGCCGAAACAGGGGGACATAAAGCCCTGCGCGAGGCCTTTGCCCTGCCCTTCCGTCGCATTACGTCCGACAAAGCTGTCGGTCACGGAAATCGGAACGTGGCTGCGCAATCCTTACGCCATTTATGCGAAACATATATTGAAACTGAGAAAGCTCGACGAGCTGGATGCTGAACTGGACGCTGCCGATCGCGGCATGATGATTCATGAAGCTTTGGAAAAATTCGTCCGCGCCTTTCCCCAAAAACTGCCTGCCGATGCCGAAGAACGGTTGCTTGCTATAGGACGCGAGATTTTTGCAGACGATAAAGGCGATCCCCGAGTCCGCGCCTTTTGGGAAGCCGGTTTCGCCAACATCGCCGCGTGGTTTATCAAGCAAGAGCGCGAGCTGCGCGATGCGGATGTATCTTCGGTTGTCGCCGAAGCCGAGGGAAGCTGCAAAGTGGGCGATTTTACGCTGACCGGCAAAGCCGATCGCATCGAAAGGCTGAAAAGCGGCGGCTTGCGCATCGTTGATTACAAAACCGGCGCCGTACCCAAGAAAGAAGACGTCACTTCCGGCATTGAGCCTCAATTGCAGCTTTTGGCGCTGATCGCGGCCTCACGAGGATTCAAGGATGTTGCAGAGACAAAAACCGCCTCGGGCGAGTATTGGGAATTAAAAAGCAGCGCCAGCAACCGCAAAGCCTTTGTTTCCGAAGAAGCTCTTCCCGATTTGATTTCACGCGCCGAGGAAGGACTTAAAAAACTGATCGAAGCTTACGCCGATCCGGCCACGCCTTACGAAGCCGTGCCGAAGCGACGGTTACAGCCTCGCCACAACGATTACGCGCATCTGTCGCGCCTTTTGGAGTGGGGAAAAGCGGGGGAGGAAACATGACTTCTCCCGCGCGCAAAGCCACTTCGGCGGTCGATCCGAACGACATTCAACGAAAAGCTTCCGATCCGACGCTGTCGGCGTGGGTCAATGCCTCGGCAGGTTCGGGAAAAACGTCCGTTCTGACAAAACGGGTCATGCGGTTGTTGTTGTCCGGCGTCAGCCCTCAAAAAATCCTTTGCCTGACCTACACTCGCGCGGGCGCCGCCGAGATGGAAAGCCGCATTATGGAGACGCTTAAAAAGTGGGCGGTATGCGATAATAAAGAATTAGACGACGATTTAGACAAACTTCAGAAAAAGCCGCCGGAGAAAAACCAGCAAATCGAGGCGCGGCGCTTGTTTGCGAAAGTATTGTCCTGCCCGGGCGGCCTGCGCATTCGCACCATCCATTCCTTCTGTCAGGAAATTCTGTCGCGCTTTCCTATCGAAGCCGGCCTCCCTCCGTACTTTGCGCTTATCGAAGACCAAGAGCTTGAGGTTCTGAAAAACGAGATTCTGGACGATCTGTTGCGCGAAGCCGCCGATAATCCGGAAAAAGAATTGGCAAAAGCTTTGTCGGTTCTTGTCGCCGCGCAAGGCGAAACCGGATTTGCCAAAATGCTGAAGGAAGTAACGCGCGAACGTGGAAAGCTTGCCAAGGCTCTCGATAAAGCGGGCGGGTTGGATAAGCTTGTCGCCCGCACGCGCGACCTGTTGCAGCTGGAACCGGACGATACGCCGGACAACATTCGCAAAGACGTTATGAAAAGAGCGCCGGAAGCGGAACTGAGAAAGCTCGCAGCCTGGGTTACGGAAGAGACCTCATATAAAGAGGAAAAACAAAGACTTATGGAAGTCCTGTCCTCGCCAACAAATAAACGGGCGGACATATTCGATACCTATCGGCTTCTGTTTCTGACGACAAAAAACGAACAACGAAAAGCCATCGCAAGCAAAGAAGTTCGGAAAGCCCACCCCGAGATTGACGATCTGTGCTCGAAGGAAACAGCGCGTCTGTTGTCCGCCCTTGAACGCCTTGAAGCGGCAGAGCTCGCCGAAACGACAGAAAGCGTTCTTATCTTCGGCCACGCGTTCGCCGAACGCTTGACCGAGCGCAAAGCTTCTCGCGCCGCTTTGGATTATGACGACCTTATCCTGTTTACCGAAAACCTTCTGCGTCGGAGCGGGATGTCATTATGGGTTCTTTACAAGCTCGATAACGGTCTTGACCACATTCTGCTCGACGAGGCGCAAGACACCAGCGTCGTGCAGGGCGAAATTCTGAAACTGCTTACGGGAGAATTCTTTGCCGGAGAAGGCTCTCAAGAAAACAAAAACCGGACGTTGTTTGTCGTCGGCGACGAAAAACAATCCATCTTCAGTTTTCAAAACGCCGATGTCGAGACTTTCTTTTCGCTTCACGACTATTTTTCGCGGCATTTGGAAGACGCCGGAAAACCGCTGGAAACCATATCCCTCAACACGTCATTCCGCTCCGCACAAGCTGTCCTGACTGCCGTTGACGCCGTCTTCGAGAAAGAGGCCGCGCGCGACGGCGTATCGCTCGCGCCCGTTAAACACACAGCCCATCCCAATGACGACGGCAGCGATAAATGCGGCCGCATCGAAGTCTGGCCTTTGCTTAGAAAAGAAGAAAAGGAGAAAAACAAAGACACAGCATGGCTTCTGCCGACGACCCGCGAGGAAGACAAAGACCTTCAGGCAGACCTGGCGCAGCAAATAGCGCAAAAGATAAAAGGCTGGCTTGACCGGCGCGAGATTCTGCCCGGAGAAAACCGCCCCATCGCCGCGGGCGATATTATGATTTTGTTGCGCCGCCGCGGACGTTTTGCCGACCTTATGGTGCGCGCGCTTAAAACAGCCAGCGTTCCGGTCACGGGCGTTGACCGCATGGAGCTTGTCAAACAATTGCCGGTGATGGATTTGCTGGCCTTGGTGCGTTTTGTTTTGTTGCCCGAAGACGATTTAAATCTCGCCTCCCTTCTGCGCAGTCCTCTTATAGGATTAAGCGAAGAACAGTTGATGACGCTCGCTGTAGGCCGCAAAAGCTCTTTATGGAACAGCCTGAAAGCGTCGTCCTTCTGCGCCGCCGCGCGCGATTATCTTTTGGCCAAATTGAACGAAGCCGATTTTTCGACGCCGTTCAATTTTCTTGCGAGGACGCTAAACGCTCCTTGCCCGGCCAATGCGACAAGCGGCCTTAAGGCCCTGTGGACGCGCTTGGGCGATGAGGCTCTAGACCCCATCGAAGAGCTTCTGAACAAAGCGCAGACTTTCGGAAAAAATCACGCGCCTTCCCTGCAAAATTTCCTCCACTGGCTGACTCAGTCGGATATGGAGATCAAGCGCGAACTCGACCGCAATGAAGAGCAAGTACGCATCATGACGGTGCATGCTTCCAAGGGGCTGGAAGCTCCTATTGTCTTTCTGCCCGACACGACGGCCATACCGACCGACGTTCCGAAATTCCAATGGGGTAACAACGATACGCCGTTATTTTTGGCTCATGCGCCGAAATTCGGCCAAGCGCGAAATATATGGCAAGCCGCAAAAGATAAGCAAATGAAGGAATATCGGCGCTTGCTTTACGTCGCGATGACGCGCGCGTCGCGACAGCTTTATATATGCGGCTGGCAAAGCGGCAGAAAAGAAGACGCTATCGAGCAAAGCTGGTATGGGCTTGTCGAACCGGCCCTGCGTCCCTTGCATCAGAGCCATCTGCCGACGGACAAGGACGGCGTAACGCCTGAAATTGTGTTCGCCGATACGGTTATTCCCAAATTGCCGCCAAAACATGAAAAAACACCCTCCGCGCAAAAACAGCCACTGCCGAACTGGGCGCTTGTGCGCGTTAAAGAAGAGACAGATGCCGTATCTTCGGCTCCTTCTTACGGCGCAGACACAAACACCGCGACGCCCGACACGGCTTTTGCGCGGGGACGTATTATTCACCGCCTGCTTCAAACTCTACCCGACATTGCGCCGGAAAAACGAGGGAATGCCGTTGACCGCTTCCTCTCGCACCCGCGCCATGAATTGACGAAAAACCAGCGCGACGACATTGCCGCCGAAGTCCATCGGCTGTTGAACGACGAAACATTCGCGGCGCTTTTTGCGCCCGACAGCCTTGCCGAAGCTCCTTTGGCCGGACGCATCGAAGGAGTCAATGTGTTTCGCCAGGTTGATCGGCTGTGCCTGAAAGACAATGAAGTCTGGATTGTTGATTATAAAACGAACCGTCCGCCGCCAGAGAGCGAGGAAGACGTCCCCGCCGCTTATCGTCGGCAGCTTGAAGAATACCGTATTTTGTTGAGCGGCATCTACGCGGACAAAAAAGTGCGGTGCTTTCTTTTATGGACTTTCGCGCCGAAACTGATGGAAATCGCTATTAAAAATAACCAGCAATGAAATCATCTATGAGTAAAGGCTTGTGCCGGCTTTAGGTTGAGATTTAATTTTGGCCTAACCTCCCGATCCCCTTGTTGACGGAAGATCTTGCTTCTAAAGGCATCATATTTTGTCATAAATCTGCTTTTTGCATTCAACACAGATGGCGACAGACACACATCAATATGGGAGATAACTTTTTTTGAATCTTTTTCTTTCGGCTCCGAGGCCACCTCAAGCGTGATAATCCCCTCCTGATCCCATGAGCTCTGTGGTGCGGCATTTTTTGGCCGAAGCTCGACAGAAATCGAGCGATTTGATTTTGAATAGATTACTCGCCCGATCGAATACAAGGCCAAGACATACTCTCTTGGCTCGTCTTGGAAATTGCAAACCACCTTCATTAAAATAGGGATATTGTCCGCCTTTTCATGCTTATGCGTATAGCAGTATTTATTGGAATAATAGGCCTTATCTTCGCGATAGAAATTGAGTAGCGCAAAAATTTCGCTCGCTTCTTCGAACCTCAGCACATGCGTAGACAGATCTTCAATGACCGCTTCCTGATAATTGGCTTCCGGCGCCAATCTGAAGGCATCGTCTACCGCAAAAATTTTTTCCGGCTTCATAATTATAAATGACGCAATACGTGACATAAAAGTCCATCCGATTAAATTAATCTAATTCTCATATGCATGAGCGGCATTTTAGGCCGCCTTTGCAATAATGAAATGGTTAAAATGCTTTCGCATCGCGGGGTATTAAAAGAGCGGTTTGTTACGGGATTACGGCTTGGCTTTTTGGGAGGCCGCCTTTTTCCCCTGTCCTTTGCCGCATGCAAAACTAAGGGTTAGCTGCGCCTCGGGGTTGATCTGAAAATTCATATTGAGCGTAATCTCCGGCTCCAGACTGGCCACGTCGGCTTCGCTTACGATGATCTCGCCTATTTCAAAATAAATGCCGACTTTCTCGGAAAGATAGGCGCGCAAATTGTTGCTGATGATGCTGACCATCTCGCAGGCAACGTCTTGCAGGATAAACGGCGTGAGCGCAGACGACATTTCGACACCCGCCTTCTTGGCGATAAGAAAAGCCGTGTTGCGCAAAAGGCGCAAAGAAACGCAGGCCGTCGCATTTTCATGATAAAGCATGACATGAACGGGGATGCAGTCCCGCTCGTTCGGAAAAGCTATTGGCGTCTGCGCCAGATCAAGATTGAACATAATGCGGAAAACGTCGGCAAGCGAACGTTCCATATACCGTTCGATTTCCGCCGATTTATTGGCGCGTAAGTATTCGCCTATGTTTTTGTCTGGATTCATTCTCTTCCTTCGCGATTGTCGCCGCGAACGCATTTCCCCACGTCAGGTCATCAGTTTTTCAGCCAAAAAATCTTTTGTACGGCTTGCGGCAAGCGTGGCGGCGACTTCGTTATAGTTTTTGCCGCCCGCCAAACCAAAGCCCTGATCGGCATTTTCGTATACACGCGCCATAACGACGGGATTCCGCGCCAAGCTGTGCATGATTTTGATGCGTTTATCCGGAGGAACGGATTTATCAAGAGCGCCAAAGTGCAGCAATACCGGCATTCTGATGTCATGAATCTCATCGAGGTTTTTTTCCAGATGCGTCGGATAATAACCGACCGAAGCATCAACGTCGCTGCGCGTTGCCATCAAATAGGACAATCGCCCGCCAAGGCCGTATCCGACGGATCCCACCTTGCCGTTGCATCCCTGCGTCTTGCGAATATAGCCCAGCACCGAAAGCAAATCGCGAACGGCATCTTCGACGTTCAGGCTTTTATACATTTCATAAGCGCGGGCGATGTCCTCGGGCGTCCGGTCGGTCAGTTGGACGTTCGGTTCCCGGCGCCAAAACAGATCGGGACAAATCGCAAGGTAACCCTGAGCCGCAAAATCGTCGCATGCCTTGCGCATAACGTCGTTAACGCCAAAAATCTCCTGAATGACGATCAGCCCGGGCCCTCCTTCCAAGGGCGGGTGCGAAAGGTACGCGCCGAATTCCGAACCTTCAAACGAGGTAATTTTTATGTCGGGCATGGGGGATAATGACTGAGAGGTGGGGACAAAATTTCGTGCGAAGTCTAGTGGTTCCGGGCTAAAATATTATTAATTTGGATTTACCTCCCCAAAATGTTAACTTTTGGTTAACCATTAACCTTTGGACGGACGTTTTCATGAAAGTGACTGTCAATGTTGAGTGTTCCCCCGAGGAAGCGCGCGCCTTTTTGGGGCTTCCTGATGTTGCCCCCATGCAAAAGGCTATAATGGCCGAGCTTGAGGAAAGGCTGCGTCTGAACATTCAGGCCATGACGCCCGATGCGATGTTCAAGATGTGGTTGCCCACCAATCTGCAGAACATCGAACAGGCGCAGAAACTTTTCTGGTCTCAGCTTCAGCAGACCTTCAACGGCTTTGCCTCTTCGACGACCGATGCAATGTTGTCCTTCTCCAAGGGCATCGGCAAGAAATAATCCTTGCGCCTGTTTTCATGCAGGTCAAAAATTAACAGGCAGCGCCCGGTGATTCTATGGGGATAAGCCGCACTAATTTACAATTTGCAACTTCTTGGGTTGAGATGACTCCCTTTGCCGAAACCGATCGTCTTGTTTTGCGCGCGCTTGAAAGACATGAATTGCCCCGCCTTGTCGAACTGCTGGATGTTTGGGATATCGTGCGTTGGCTTTCCGTCGTTTCCTATCCTTACACAATGCAAAACGCCGAAGAATTTTACGCCGACATGGAGCAAGCCATGGCCAACGGCGTCCCGCAATTTTTTGCCATGGCTCTTAAATCGGATAATCTTCTGATTGGCGGCATCGGACTTCATCCCCCGCGCGGTTCGACCGCCGTCGAAGGCGAAGTTGAAATCGGATACTGGCTCGGCAGAGCTTTTTGGGGTCGCGGATTGATGAGCGAAGCCGCGCGGGTCGTGGCAGGAGTAGGCTTTTCCCGCCCCTCTACGCGCACCCTTATTTCCACGACGGACGTCAATAATGTAGCTTCGCAGAACGTTCTTTCAAAGATCGGCATGAAAAATATGGGCGTTTGCATACGCGATTATCCGGCCCTGCGCGGCGACGATCATGTCGTCAGATGGCAAATGACGCGCGAAGAATGGGAACGAACAAATGACAAAGCCTGACCCTTCTTCGTTGCATAAGGTTTCCCGTCCCGTCGTTCTTGTGACGGCGGCGGTTCTGATCGATAAAGACAACCAAATTTTGCTTGCGCAAAGACCTCAGGGAAAATCCATGGCCGGTTTATGGGAGTTTCCGGGCGGAAAAGTTCACGAGAACGAAATTCCCGAAGAAGCGCTGGTGCGTGAATTGCGCGAGGAGTTGGGCATTAAAACGGACCCCGGCTGTCTTGTTCCCTTGACCTTCGCTTCGCATTCTTATCCCGAATTTCATCTGCTTATGCCCCTCTATGCCTGCCGCGTCTGGCGAAACACGCCGCATCCTCAGGAAGGGCAAGCGATAGCATGGGCAAAAAAGGACGAAGTGTACAAATACCCCATGCCGCCTGCGGATGAACAAATTCTTCCTGTTTTATTTGAACTTATCTAGAAGAAACTATCCTTCTTCCATGTGCAGCAAGGCGGCATTGCTGAGCGCAAAAGCCGCGACGGGAATAGCCCAGGCCGCCAGCACGACAGGCAGCGTTTGGTTGACGCCCAACGCATTAACGACGTTATTAAGCGTATAAATAAGGCTTCCGAGCACGACGCCCGCGATAATCATGGCCGTGACTCCTCCGCGCCGGTTCATACGCAAAGCAAACGCCGCCGCAAAGAAAACCATCGAGCATAAAGACAAGGGCTGCGATAAAATATTTTGAAAAGCCAACTGGTGCCGCGTCTGCGGCAAGCCGATGGCCTTAAGAGCGCGGATAAAACCCGGCAGTTCCCAAAAAGATATTGTATTGGGAGCCGCCATGCTCTCCTGAATTTTTCCGAGCGTCAGCGTCGTCGGCAATCTCCAATTACTGACTTTTTCGGCGGTGCTTTGATCCATATTGATCCACGCGTCCCGAACGTCCCAGGCGCCATCCTCCAGAACAGCCTGCTGCGCGTCAATACGTCCCAAATATTTGCCCTCCAGATCATAGATAAAAATGATCACCGGAGACATTATCATGGGGTACATTTCGACGTGATCGGCGTGGATCAAGTAACGCTTGGCTTCGTCGCGCTGACGGAGCCACAGTCCCGCCCCTGTCAATTCAAGGGTCGGCGTGCGCTCAAGATAACGCCCCTCGAGCGCCTTATACCTTGCGTTCATATTCGCGCCGATGGGATTAAGAACGGCGATGTTAATAATCGCAAAAGCCAGCGTAATCAGAAAAGCCGGGCGCACAAATTGCCACGCCGAAATGCCGACCGAACGCGCGACGATCAGTTCCTGACTGCGCGTCAGCCGCCAAAAAGTGAACAATCCGGAAAACAGGACGACGAAGGCCAGAATACGTTCGATTGTTTCCGGCAGTTTATAGATACCCATCTTCAAAACGATATTAAATCCGACGTTCTGGTGCCCGGCGGCGCGGCGCATCAGTTCGGCAATTTCGAACAGGAAAACGATGCCGGACAAGGCTCCCAGAAAAACCAGAAACCACAGAAGATACTGTTTCCCGAAATAACGTTGTAAAACCCAGCGTTCCGTCATAGCAGCGCCTTTCGCATGAAAGGAGCCATCAGTCTCTGCCGCAGAGAATCCGCAAACACGAAAACCAAGCCAAGCGGCGCGGGCAATATTGCCACGGCATAAAGAAGGAACGCCAGGTTGCCGTTCTTTGCGATAAAGCCGCTTATCGTCATAAAGGCGGCTTGCGTAATGACAATCGCAAGCGCGCTTATCAGTATGCGCCACGCCATGCCGCGCCTGTTAAACGTGCCTGACAAAATCCCGGCCAACGCAATGGACATGTAGGAAAAAGACAGAAACGGCGTTGCGAGCCGCAGATGAAGCTCGCTACGGAACCGCGAGAGAGGCCCCCTTGCACGCAGCAATTCCGGCGACGGATTGATGAGCTTGCTCATGGTCAGCTCGCGGGGATCCGGAAAGCGGCTGGCGCCCGTATTGCGCAAGGCATCGAGATCGAGCACATACTGATCGAAAGCAAGCTCGGATAACCGCCCCGTCGCGCGATCAAATTCCTGTCGTCTGCCGTTAAAAATGATCATGCGGGGCTCGCCGTTTGTTTCGACAATTTGCCCCGTTGCCGCCATCGTCGTAACCGTTCTATCCGGCTGTCTTACGTCCTGTATCAATATGCCTTGCAAAGACCCGCCCTGACCTCGCTTATTCGCATAAAAAGTCAGGCCTTCCGATAAATCGTTAAAACTTCCCGGATGGGACAAAAAGACCGCAAAGCTGTTCCGCGTCTTGTATTGCGTGGAAACCAGATTGCGGTTGGCAGCCGGGGTAATCCACAACGTCAGAAGCATGCAAACGACGGTGACAATGCCCGTCAAAAGCAGCGCCGGTTTAATCAGGTGCAAAGGGCTCAACCCAGCCGAGCGCATAACCGTTAGCTCGCTGTCCACCGCAAGTTTGTTATAGATAAAAACGACGGCGGTTCCGAGCCCAAGCGGAATGATAAGGGGTAGAAAAGTCAACGCCGAAAGCCCCAAAAGTTCGAAAAAAATCAGCATCGTGGCTGAATTCTCGATCACCAGGGATAAAAGCCGGAATGATTGCGTAAAAAGAACCACAAAAGTCACGGCTCCTGTGGCAAAAGCAAAAGCCGTTGCCAATTGGCGAAGCAGGTAGATTGTCAGGACGCGGTTCATAAGTAACGTATAGCAATGACTGGAAAAATACTCTAGCCTGTTTAGACTCTGGTTTTGTCAAGATTTGGTAAAATAAAGGAAAAGACACCATGCTCAAAATCGCTTTTTCGGCCGACACCCCTCCGAGTCAAAACGCGCTTGTTCTGACCGTCGCCGCCAAAGGAAAACTTGGGGAACAAGGCGAAAAACTCGACAAAAAACTGGACGGTGCGATTTCCCGCGCCATCAAGGCCGGTTCTTTTGCCGGAAAGAAAGAAAAGACGCTGACCCTTCTCTCCCCCGCCAAGTCGCGGCTGACACGGCTTATTTTAGTTGGCATCGGCGCCCCTGAAGAGGCGGATGCCCGCCTTTTCGAACGTATCGGCGCGTCGGCAGTTGCGGCGCTGAACGGCAAAGATCCTCGCGCCGTTTTGCTGATTGACCGTTTTAAGAATTCCGGTTTGACGGAAAGCGAAGCGGCCGCTCACGCTGCGCTTGGCGCTCGTTTGCGTTTCTACCGGTTTGACAAATACCGTACCCAAAAAGAACAGGATCAAAAAAGCGAGCTGAAGATTCTGACGATTGCCAGCAAAAGCGCCGCAGCGGCCAAGAAACTTTACGCACCCTTCGATAAAATTGCCGACGGCGTTCATCTGGCACGCGATCTAATTACCGAACCCGGCAATGTTTTGTATCCCGAGACGCTGGCGCAGCATGCGCTGGCGTTGACCGAGCTAGGAGTCAAAGTCGAGATTCTCGACGAAGACAAAATGAAAAAACTCGGAATGAATGCCCTTCTCGGCGTGGCGCAGGGGAGCATTTATCCGCCGCGGCTTGTTTCGATGCATTGGCGCGGCGATGCCAAAGCGAAAAACAAGGCTCCCGTTTGTTTCGTCGGCAAGGGCGTGACTTTTGACTCGGGCGGCATTTCGTTGAAACCGGGCTCCGGCATGGAAAAGATGAAATACGACATGTCGGGCGCCGCCGCCGTCATCGGCGCTATGAAAGCGCTTGCCGGACGCAAGGCCAAAGCGAATGTCGTAGGCGTTATCGGAATCGTTGAAAACATGCCTTCCGGCAGCGCGCAAAGACCCGGCGATATTGTCGCGTCAGCATCAAAGCAAACCATCGAGATTATCAATACCGACGCCGAAGGACGTTTGGTTTTGGTCGACTCTTTATGGTATGCGCAAGAAACATTCAAACCCTGCTGTATCGTTGATTTGGCGACGTTAACGGGCGCCATCACCCTCGCTCTCGGGCGCGAATATGCCGGTCTGTTCAGCAACGACGACATGCTTTCCGAGCAATTGACGAAGGCGGGCAAAAGCGTCGAAGAAAACCTGTGGCGCTTTCCGATGGGCGAAGCTTACGACAAAAAACTCGACAGCCCCGTTGCCGACATGAGAAACGTCGCGGATAACGGCGAAGGAGGCAGCATCACGGGAGCGCAGTTCATCCAGCGCTTTGTCAAGAAAGGCACCGCATGGGCGCATCTTGATATTGCCAGCGTGGCTTGGCAGGACAAAGACAGGCCGTTGTCTCCTAAGGGCGCAACAGCCTTCGGCGTTCGTTTGCTGGACAGGTTTGTGGCGGATAATTTCGAGGCGCTATGACGGAAATCCGTTTTTACCACCTGACGCAAAAAACGCTTGAGCAAGCCTTGCCCGGTCTCCTTGAAAAAACCGTCGAACGCGGGTTAAAGGCGGTCGTCATGACAGGATCGCCCGAACGCGCCGAAGCGTTGACGCAACAGCTGTGGACATACAGCCCCGATCGCTTTCTTCCTCACGGCAACGCCAAGGACGGCCATGCCGACAGGCAGCCCATATGGATAACGGCGGAGGATGAGCGCCCCAATAACGCCGATTATCTGTTTTTAACGGATGGGGCCACAAGCGCGCGCCTGAACGACTATTCGCGGGTATGCGATATATTCAACGGCGGCGACGAAGCTGCCCTTGCCGCCGCACGACGCAGGTGGGCGGCGGAAAAGAAAGACGGGCATCAGCTTTCCTATTGGCAGCAAACCGATACGGGATGGATTGACGCGACGCCAAAGGAATAAAAGCTCACTTTTTGAAAATTCATGTCTGACACTTCTCAAACCATTATCCAGCGTTTTCGCACCACTTACGGCAAGGACATTGATCTGACCTTGCGTCCTGCCTATCACGATCTTCTGGAAAAGCTCGGCAATCCGCAGAGGCGACTGCCTCCGGTCTTTCATGTCGCAGGCACGAACGGCAAAGGATCAACATGCGCTTTCATGCGCGCCATGCTGGAAGCGGCAGGATATAAGGTGCATGTTTATACTTCGCCGCATCTTGTCGCCTTTCACGAACGGATCCGCGTTGCCGGACAAATCATCGGCGAAGAAGAATTACTGGGACTTCTTGTCGAAGCCGAAAAGCTGGCCATTCCGTGCGGCGTAAGTTACTTCGAGGCCGCGACCGCCGTAGCTTTTGCCGCCTTCGCGCGACACAAAGCCGATTATACGATTTTGGAAACGGGTTTGGGCGGACGGCTGGACGCCACAAACATCATCGAGAAACCCCTCGCGACAATCATTACGCGCCTCTCCTACGATCACCGCGAATACCTCGGCGATACGATTGATAAAATCGCGCGCGAAAAGGCGGGCATTATGCGCGCGTCCGTTCCCTGTTTCACGGCACCGCAACCCGACCCGTTAGCCCTGCAAACTTTGCGGGAAGCCGCAAAAACCATTCAAGCGCCGTTATTCATAGGCGGAATAGACTGGAAAGCCGAAGGACGCGATGGAGGCTTCCGGTTCATGGATGCCAAACGCGACTGGGACTTGCCGCCTCCCGCCCTTTTGGGACAGCACCAGTATCAAAACGCCGGATTAGCGATTGCGGCTTTATCGGCACTCCCCTCTCCTTTGCCGCAATCCGCCATCGTCGAGGGGTTGCGCAATGTCGAATGGCTGGCGCGATTGCAGCGCCTGACGACGGGTCCTTTGGTTTCTCTTGCTCCCAAGGGCGCCGAAGTCTGGCTCGACGGCGGACACAACGATTCGGCAGGCGAAGTTTTAGCGACACAGATTGATCTTTGGCGGAAAGAAGACGGAAAAACGCCAAAGCCGCTTTATGTCGTTGTCGGCATGCTGACCACAAAGCATCCGGCAGAGTTTCTCTCACCGTTTGCAAAATATATCGCTCAGGTGCGCACCGTTCCGGTTCCTCATGAGCCTTTAGGTTTTTCGGCGCAGGCTTTGGCGCACGAGGCGCAAAAGATCGGTCTTTCTTCCGCAGTGGCGACAGAGAACGTTGCGGAAGCTCTTTCCGACCTGGCTAAACACACAAGCTTCCCCTCCCCGCGGATTCTTATCTGCGGGTCTCTTTATCTTGCCGGTGCCGTCTTAGAACAACAAAACGGCAGCGCCTACGCCGCTACATAAACCTGATTATCTTCGCTCTTCATCGTTTTTCTTTGCTTGGCATCATTGGCCTTACCGCCATCAAGAGCGAGCAGTAGAACATCACGCGCTTTTACAACATGCTTGTATGGTCCAACCCATCCGCGCTTATGCAGTTGGAGGGCTAGATCGGCAAGCTGACAGGCAACATCTTCTTCGGTGCTTAATCCGCAAACGAGCGTCATGGCATGCCTCCAATAAACCGCGTTGATAGATGCCATCATACCTGAGCACACACACAATACGAAGAATAACAAAGCTCTTTGCGGTTAAATTAAACCTTTTATGCGCGGACATAGAATCCGGTTATAGCCCTGCGCTTAAATTGAATCCTTCTGCATCAGCATGAAATTCACGACAGCAATCACGTACCATTAGTAGACAATAAAAAACAAAATTACATATTTTGCCGTTGAGCAAGCGAAAACAGTTTTTCGCTTTCTGTCGGAAACTTTTTCATTTATAAAATTTCCATTCGCGGCAAAGAGTTATTTAAAAGTTTTCACTATCAAGCTACCCGTTTTTGCAGCACTCTAAGCACCAGCACAATACAAGCGTGTTCATAACCGATATAGACATGACGAGGTTTGTATGGCGCCTTTAAAGTTTTCGTTTTCGACAACGGACGTTCCTTTTGAAAAAGGCGCCGTTCTTTGGACAAACGTGCTTGAACAAGCAAAATCCACAGGACACTTCATTCAAAAACGTGATGGTGTTCTATCCGCCTCCATCGAAAGCTATGCCTTCGGCGTAACGACCTTAAGCTTTTGGAAGATTGACGACGTTGGTTATGAAAGAACGCAGAAGGATTGCGAGCGCGTTCCCAACAAAAACTATAATCTTTTATATATCCAGGAAGGCAGTGCAGAAGTTTCTCAGTACGGAAGAACGGTCTACGTCCGCCCCGAGGACTGCGTTTTGCTTAATTACATGGCGCCTTTTGCCATACGCAATCCGGTTTCCCTGCGTTTTAAAGCCCTGCAAATACCTGAAGGCCAGATGAACAACATTATGCCTTCGCCGCAGGAGATTGCCGGCACCATCTTGTCAAATAAATCGGATTGGGTGCGCGCCTTGGCTACGATTATGAACACGCTTACTCCCGAACGGCTTAAGACATACTCTTCGATGCAAAAGCATCTTTTTGAATATATCTGTTGCCTGCTTTTTCTTGTTGCGGATCCAACCGAGCAACTGATGAAGATGAAAAACGATTCTCTCATCCACTGTTTTCGCCATTCTCTTGACGAACGTTTTTACGACCCGGCGCTTACCCCTTCCAAAATCGCTGAAGAATACGACCTTTCAACGCGAACTCTATTTTCAATTTTTACAAAGGCCAAAAGCAGTTTCGGGAGCGAACTCCTGTCCATCCGCATGGAAAACGCCTATCGGCTTCTTAGCGACCCCCGTTTCGACACAAAAACAGTAGCCGAAATCGGCCGATTGGTCGGATTTCTTCACGCAAGTCATTTTACGACGCGTTTCAACAAAACATTCGGCATGACGCCTTCTGCCTTCCGGTCACAACGGCAAAAAAACGATTTGAAAAAGTCCAAAAAGGCCTGACCTTTTCATGCGTTGACCCAAAAAGAGGTAATAACCTTTATTATTCATCGGACATGCACAATTCTAATGCTTTGTTATTGTAGTACAATTCATCCCGCCCCTTCACGAATACATTATTTATTCTGACATCTCCCCTTACAGGAGTATTCTATGCCTGTTTGGTTATGTCCATAATCAAAACGTGACCTTTATGCCCCCTCCGAAGTTCTCCTACGCGACATCGGATTTTCCTTACGACGAAAGCGGAACCATCTGGTCGGATGTGTTGGCTCAAACCAATGTCAGCGGGCGGATTGTCCGCGAGAGCGAAAAAGATTCCCGCGCATCGGTAAGCACATACGCCTTTGGCCCGACGACAGTCAGTTTTTGGACGATGCATCGAATGCATCACGAACGAACCCGCCGCGATTGCACACAAAAACCAATCGGCGATTATGCCGTCATCTATGTTCAGGAAGGCAGCTCAGAACTGACCCAGGACGAACGAACGGTTGTCATTCATCCGGGCGATTGTATAATCATAAATCTGGAAGAGCCCTTTTCGCACAGTCATACGGTTTCTCTTCGTTTTATAGCCCTGCACATTCCGGCGGGAATGGTTCGATGCCTGATCCCCTCGCCCGAAAAAATATCCGTGACATTGCTTCCCAAAGAATCCGACTGGGTTAAAGCTTTGTCAGCGGCCATGGCGACATTGACGCCAAAACGGGTTGATCAGCCCTCCTTTATGCAGAAAATTTTTTTCAGCCATATTTGCTCGCTGCTCTCGCTTGCTATTGACCCGACGGAACAGCTCTTAAAAACTCACAAGAGCTCAATGCTTCATCGTTTTCGAATATCCATGCGCCAGCATTTCCACGAACCGGATTTCTCTCCTTCCAAACTCGCCGAAGAGATGAAAATTTCCACTCGGACTCTCTATTCAATCTTTTCCAATGCCAAAAGCAGTTTTGGGCACGAGCTTTTATTCACGCGCATTGAACAAGCATGCCGCCTCTTAAGCGATCCGCGATTTGACATAAAAACCATGGCCGAAATCAGCCAGTTAATCGGGTTTTCCCGTCCAAGCCATTTTACGACCCGCTTTAACAAAGCAATGGGCATGACGCCTTCGGCGTTTCGCGCAAAGCGGCAAAATAACGAGCAAAAACCGGCGCATAAGACGTCCGTCTAATATCTGGTGACAGACGCATCCGACTCTGTTTAAGTGCGGCCGTTATCAACCCGGGGTGCCCCTTCGAACGAGGGGGCTGAGATTATACCCGTAGAACCTGATCTGGGTCATGCCAGCGAAGGGAGAGATTATGAGCGCGGTTTCGCCTGCGCGGGTCTATTCCCGTGCCGGGGACACGTCATTCAGCCGAAGTTATTTTGAATCCCCCCAACCGGCGGGACGAAAAATCACGACCGGATTCACCTACCTGCAACGTATCGGAAAATCGGGCTCTTACGATGTCTGGTTTCCCGAAGAGCTGAAGCGCGAACTCGATGCGCGCCTTGCAAAAGGACTATCCATCGGCGCCGAGCAATTTCCCGCGCAGTGGGCGGCCGTGCGCCAATTCGAGCTTTTGCAAGAGGCCGGAAATTATAAAATCTACGATCTCGATTGCGAGATCATGCAACGCGCGATAACCGATCTCACGCGCAGCATGCGCTCCGGCGGCTATCGCATAACAGTCGCCACGATAGGGCGTTACGAGGAAACAAGCCAAGGCGACGAGCTTGAAATTCTCGACCGCCGCCTGCAGGAAGGCATCGCGCAGATGATCCACATGCTTTACATGGAAGAAGAAAGCGGCGCAGCCAACGCCGAAAACGACGCCCGCCTTGCCGCAGGACAATGGGATTACCGTCAGGAACTGCCCCATATCGGCGTTGTTTTGGGCGCGTGCGACATGTTCCGCCCCGAAAAAAGCCGTACCAGGAAACACAAAATGGCGCGGCAGTTTTTCGACATCCTCAGCCGATTGCCGCAAAATCATATTGTGCACGATACGGCCGTCGGCCTCCAGTTGCCGGAACTGATCGGGGAAAATCAATGGCTTTATATCGCCGATCCCGAAGAAACATTCGCGGCATTTAATCGCCTGTTTGTCGATCTTTTTGACAAGTTCGACGGCGTCTCCCTCTCTCACCTTCAGGGTTGTGGCGACGGACACGAAGAGGTCAAAGCCACTTCTCTTTTTATGCGCGGATACGGCGACCGTTTAAACGAAAGCAGCGACCGGTTTTATCGCAACGCTTCGTTGGCGCTGAATTAGAATTAATTCGATTTGGAAGTCATCGCGTCGGCGGCTTCTTTAAGGCCGACGGCAAGGTCTTCGTTGTCGCGGAACGTGTAGGCTCCATAGCTGACGTTGATATTGAGCTTACAGTCGTGCACTTCCGTCAAGGCCTGCTGCAATTGGGCGGAAAGAGTTTCGGCCTTGCGCCAGGCAGCGGCGTTATCGCATCGAACCAGAAGAACGCCGAATTCGTCGGGAGCAAGCCTCCCGATGATATCCGAGGTGCGCACGCCGTGCGACAAAACCGAGGCGATTTCCCGCAAAGCGGCGTTAATCACGGAACGGCCATAGCGCCCCGCAGCCTCGTCAAGGCCCTCAAAATCGAAATACAAAATGCTCGACATGCCGCCGTAGCGTTCGTCGAAGGCCAGCATGCGGGCGACTTCGCGATTAAAGTCGTTACGGTTAAGAACGGTGGATTGATCTTCGGGCTTTTGCTGTTCGTACTGATGGAGTCTTTCCAAAAGCTCCTGATTTTTGGCATGCGCAGACGCCAACTCGCCGCGCAGCATGTTCCAAATGCGGCGCTGGTCAACGGTCAGCGGCGCATCGGCCAGCTGATCAACCGAAAAATCAATGCTATCTGCCATTACGAACAACCCCGCCCGAAAGGGCTTGAGGGAAGCCTCTTATTAAGGTTGCAAAAGGTATATCATTTTAATGAAAAACAGGTTAAAAAAAGGCATTCTTCTTCAAACCGGAGCAATTAAATATGGCTCAAAAGAAAGCAAAAACATCTCAAAAGCCCCTAATCGGCGTCATTATGGGAAGCCAGTCGGACTGGGAAACCATGAAAAACGCAACGAAGATTCTGGACGATTTCGGCGTGTCCTATGAGGCTAAGATTATGTCGGCGCACAGAACGGTGCCGCGGGTCATGTCTTACGGAAATTCGGCAGCCTCGCGCGGCCTTAAAGTCATCATCGCGGGCGCAGGCGGCGCAGCGGCGTTGCCGGGCATGCTCGCGGCCTTGACGACGCTGC
>JBAZLX010000020.1:0-19136 GCA_041650075.1 Bdellovibrionales bacterium
GTCGTGTTTTTTCTTCTTATCGAGGTCGGGAGAGTCTTCAATGTCGTATATTTTGCCGTCAATCTTGACGCGCTGGAAGCCTTGTTTGCGAAGCTCATGCAATTCTTTTTTATATTCGCCTTTTCGCCCGCGCACGATGGGCGCGAGAAGCATTATCTTCGTTCCCTCTTCCATCGCGCGAATGCGATCCGCCATCTGCGTCACCGTCTGGCTTTCGATGGGAAGTCCCGTGGCGGGGGAATAGGGCACGCCGATGCGCGCAAAAAGCAGGCGCAAATAATCGTAAATCTCGGTCACCGTGCCGACGGTCGAGCGCGGATTGTGAGATGTCGTTTTCTGCTCAATCGAAATGGCCGGGGAAAGCCCGTCAATCGCGTCAACGTCCGGCTTCTGCATCATTTCCAGAAACTGGCGCGCGTAGGATGACAGGCTTTCGACATAGCGGCGCTGTCCCTCGGCATAGATCGTGTCGAAGGCAAGCGACGACTTTCCAGATCCCGAAAGGCCGGTGATGACGACGAGCTTGTCGCGCGGGATGACGACATCAATGTTCTTGAGGTTATGCTGGCGCGCGCCGCGTATGTGAATGTCTGTTTGCATGTTGGCCTATATGGGGCTTTGAAGTCTAAAAAGCGAGTCCACTTGTTTTTTGCGCGACACTTCTGCGGTACGCTTGCTTTGCAAGCTTCCTGCAACCGTGAATGCGTGATTGTTCTTGATTTGTTCTTATTTATATCCTATAAGTTTTCTGGACTCAAGAGGGCAATTAGCTAGAGTCACCCCTCAACATTTTCAAAGCGGGAGATTCCTATGGCAGGCAGCGTTAATAAGGTCATTCTTATCGGCAATCTGGGGCGCGACCCCGAAATTCGCTCGTTTCAAAACGGCGGGCGCGTGGCCTCTTTCTCGCTTGCGACATCCGAAAGCTGGAAAGACAAGACGACCGGCGAGCGTAAGGAAAGAACCGAATGGCACCGCGTATCCGTCTTGAACGATAAGCTGATTGACGTTGTCGAACGCTATATCAAGAAGGGTTCCAAGCTTTATGTCGAAGGGCAGATGGAAACCCGCAAATATACCGACAAGGATGGGCAGGAAAAGTACACGACCGAAGTCGTTCTTCGCCCCTATCGCGGCGAAATCACGATGCTCGACAGCGCAGGCTCGCGCGGTGGTGCAAGCGTTCCTCCTCCGCCGTCGGAAGAGCAGATCGCGGGCGGGTCGTCGTCTTCGGGTTCAAGCGCGGATTTGGACGATAGCATTCCGTTCTGATCGGTAGGCTATGACTTACCGCCTTCGTTGCAGTGAAGTGTCCGATACGGATGTCTTGGCGCGGGTTGCGGCGCAGGCTTGGCAAGAAACCTATCCTTCGATCGTTCCCGCAGAAGCGTTGGCCGTCGCGGCCTCCGTCGAGCATCGCGCGGAATTGAGGCGCGGTTTTTTCGATTCCATGACTCCCGACTGGGGAATGTTTTTGGCCGAAACGGAACAGAAAGAAGTCGTCGGTTTTTGCGATTGCGGGCCTTCGGATGTGTTAAAAATGTTCGCTCCGTCCGAGATTTTCACGCTTTATGTCCTGCGGCCGGAACAAAAGCGCGGACTCGGAAAAAGGCTGTTTTCGGCGATGATTAAACACCTTGCCGACAAAGGCTTTGAAAGCGCCGTTTTAGACGTTTTTATGAATAACGAGGAGGCGCGGCGGTTTTATGAGAAAAGAGGTGGCGTTCAAATTGCGGAGATTCGTCGCGATGTCGGCGGAGTCCTCTTGCCTTTAGCCGTTTATAAGTGGTTTGATCTGAAGAAGGCCGTTTCGGCCAACTGTTCGTGAGAGTGTAATGCCGTCAATTGCTCTTGTTTCCGGTGCGGATAGTAATTACTTCCCCTTGCTGCGCGAGTGGATAAGTTCCGTGCGCCGCTGCAAGGAAAGCGAAGGCCTGGACATTTGCGTTATTGATGCCGGACTGACTGCAGAACAAATTTCGGCGTTGAAGCCGGAAGTCAAATCCATCGTTAGTCCCGAATGGCCGGTCGGAATTCCTGCAAGCAAAACGAAAGACATGGATCGGCTTAAGGCGTGTGTATGCCGTCCTTTTATCCGCGAGATATTTCCGGGTTACGACACTTACATGTGGATGGATGCCGACACGTGGGTGCAGGACTGGGCGGGCGCGCAGATGTTTCTGGATGCGGCAAATCTTAAAAAAGACCGCATCGCCATTACGAACGGCGCCGATCGGGCTTATCCCAAGTCATTCAGGGTTAAATGGCTTTGGCGGTGGCCGTACCGCATAGCCAATTTTTATTTCTCGAACGGCAAGGCCGCCTATGGTTTTTCCGTCGCTAAAAAACTGTGCACGGAATACGTCATGAACGCGGGCTGCTTTGCCCTGTCGGCAAAAGCGCCTCATTGGGATCGTTGGCAGAAAAATATCGTAGCGGCAGCCGCAAAAGGAAAGCTTTTTACGGCGGAACAGCTTTCTTTGGGAGTGACGGTTTACCTCGACGGCTGCAAGGCCGAGATGCTTCCGTCCTATACGCACTGGATATGCGAAAACGCTCCTTTCTGGGACAGACAGAAGGGAGCTTTTGTCGAGCCTTTTATGCCGCACATGACCTTGGGCGTCTTGCATCTGGTCGGCGTTGATGCGTTGCGCGCCAGCCGGAAGGCAGAAGGAAAATTTCAGACGACGGACGGCGCGTTTGTGGCGTTGCCCTTGCGTTATCCCCACTTTGACGGCGGGGATTTGACGACCGCCAAGCCCAAAAGGGGATAAGGCATGGCGGCTCCTTCCTTCATCCATCTTCGCGTGCATTCGGCGTATTCGTTGGCCGAGGGCGGGATCAAGGTTGTCGAAGAGAAAACCAAGGACGGTTCGCAGCCTCCTCGCAAAGACCTTATTAAACTGTGCCTTCAGCACGATATGCCAGCCGTCGCTTTAACGGACAAAGGCAATCTTTTCGGCGCGCTGGAATTCGGAATGGCCGCGTCCGATGCCGGTATTCAGCCCATCATCGGCAGCCAGATCGCCGTGCTGAGGCCGGAGCAAGCCACGCTCAAAACGATGGCGCGCGACGGCTACGATCAGATCGTTCTTCTGGTTCAAAACGAAAAAGGCTATCGCAATCTGTCGGCGCTCGTCACGTTGTCATACGTCGAAACGGGACGCGCCGACCCTTATGTCACGGCAGAAGAGCTTGCCAAATTCTCGGAAGGGCTGATCGCTCTTTCGGGCGGAACGGAAGGCGAAATAGGACGGCTTTTGCTCGGCAACCAGCACGACGCGGCCGAAGAAGCCGTCAAAAAGTACGCTGCGTTGTTTAAAAACCGCTTTTATATCGAAATCACGCGGCATCACGGCGGCGTTATCGGCTCTAACGAACAGCGCATCGAGAGCGAACTGATTGACCTTGCGTATAAGCATAATCTTCCCATCGTTGCGACTAACGACGTGTATTTCGGCGATCCTGATATGTACGAAGCGCATGACGCGTTGCTTTGCATTGCCGACAAAACTATCGTTGCGGAAAAAAATCGGCGCCATCTGACGCGCGATCATTATTTTAAATCTGCCGCCGAGATGCGGACGCTTTTCGCCGATTTGCCCGAAGCCTGCGACAATACGCTCGTGATCGCCAAACGCTGCGCGTTTATGCCGCCGCTTTTGAAGCCGATTTTGCCCGCGTTTTCGACGGCCAAAGGGCGCGACGAAGATCAGGAATTGCGCGCGCAAGCCAAAGAAGGCCTGAAAAAACGCCTCGACGCCGCAGGCATTCTTGACCGTAAGGTTTATGAAGATCGCCTGAAGTTTGAGCTCGATACGATCATCAAAATGGGCTTTGCGGGCTATTTTCTTATCGTTTCCGATTTTATCAAATGGTCGAAGCAGAACGGCGTCGCCGTGGGCCCCGGACGCGGTTCGGGCGCGGGTTCCGTCGTCGCGTGGTCGTTGCTTATTACAGACCTCGATCCCTTGCGTTTCGGCCTTCTCTTCGAACGTTTTTTAAACCCTGAACGCGTTTCCATGCCGGACTTCGACGTGGACTTCTGTCAGGAAAGACGCGACGAAACGATCCGCTATGTGCAGCAAAAATACGGCTCCGATCGCGTTGCCCAAATTATCACATTCGGCAAACTGCAAGCCCGCGCGGCTTTGCGCGATGTGGGGCGTGTGCTCGCCATTCCTTACGGCTACGTTGATAAAATCTGCAAACTTGTGCCGATGAATCCCGCCAATCCCGTCACCTTGGGACAGGCGATCGAAAGCGAACCCAGTTTGCGGAAAATGCGGGATGACGACCCCGCGGTGGCGCAGATGATGAATGTCGCGCTCAAGCTCGAAGGCTTGTACCGCAACGCTTCGACGCACGCCGCCTATACCGCGATCCGGATTCGCCGTTGCCCGCGACCCAGTTCAATATGAAGACCGTTGAATCCGCCGGTCTCGTCAAGTTCGACTTTCTGGGGCTCAAGACGCTCGACGTTTTGCAGATGGCGGTAGAGCTTTTGAAAAACAGGAACGTTGATATTGATCTGACCCATCTTCCGCTTGATGACGCCAAGACGTATCAGATGCTTTCCAAAGGCGATACGACGGGCGTGTTCCAGCTTGAAAGTTCGGGCATGCGCGACGTTCTGCGCAAATTAAGACCCAACCGCTTTGAAGACATTATCGCCCTCGTTGCCCTTTATCGTCCGGGCCCGATGGATAACATTCCGACCTACATCAAACGCAAAAACGGCGAAGAGGAGGTCGATTATCTGCATCCTTCCTTGAAGCCCATTCTTGAAGACACGTTCGGCATCCTGATTTATCAGGAACAGGTCATGCAGGCGGCGCAGTTGCTCGCGGGTTATAGTCTAGGCGCTGCCGATTTGCTGCGCCGCGCGATGGGCAAAAAGAAAGCGTCCGAAATGGCGGCGCAGCGCGCGAACTTCGTCAAAGGCGCCGGATCGAAACATAAAGTCTCGGCCGAGCAAGCCGGGATTATTTTCGATCAGATTGACAAGTTTGCAGGCTACGGATTCAACAAAAGCCACGCGGCGGCATACGCGCTTATCGCTTATCAGACGGCGTATTTAAAGGCTAACTATCCCGTCGAGTTTTTCGCTGCCGCCATGAATTTCGAACTTGGAGATACCGATAAACTCAGCGTGTTCCGTCAGGAACTGATGCGTAACCGCATCGCTTTGCTTCCGCCCGACATCAACCATTCTTTTCCGACGTTTGCCGTGGAAGAAGCTAACGGCAAGGCGGCTATTCGCTATGCTTTATCGGCGGTCAAGGGCGTTGGCGCGGCGGCCATGCGCGGCGTCGTCGAGGAGCGCAAAAAAGGCCTCTTCAAGGACATTTTCGATTTTGCCGAGCGCATTGATCCGCACGAGGTCAATCGCAAGCAATGGGAAAATCTCGCGCGGGCGGGCGTTTTCGATTCCCTCAACAAAAATCGCGCGCAGGTGATCGAGAGCATTGATGCGTTGCTCAAACACAGCCAACAAAGAAAGGCCGAACGCTCGAGCGGTCAGGCCAACATGTTCGAAGCGTCGCAAGGCTCAAATCATCCGCCCTTGCCGCAGACGAAGAATTGGGACGAGTTGACGCGGTTGCAGCATGAATTTACGGCGCTCGGTTTTTATATGTCCGCGCATCCTTTGGACAATTACCGCGCGCTTTTGGATCGCCTTAACGTCGTGCAGGTAAGCAAAATCGCGCAAAATCGCCGTGATACCGCCTCATCCCGGTTCAAGCTTGCGGGCATTGTCGTGGCAAGGCAGGAGCGTACGTCCAAACAGGGCAATAAGTTCGCTTTTGTGCAATTGTCGGACGGCGGCGGCACGTTCGAAGTTACGGTGTTTTCGGAATTGCTGGCTGCCAAGCGCGACATTATGGAGCCGGGGCAGGCCATTTTGATCGAGGCCGATGCGCAAACCAACTCGCAAGGCGGAGGAAGGGGCGGAGTCGAAGGTGCCCCAGATCTTCGCTTTATCGCGCGGAATATTGAGCCGTTGGCAGACGCTGCGGCGCGCGCGGCGCGAGGCATACGCATCAAGCTTTTTGAAGCCTCGCCGGTCGCGGAAATTCATAAAATTCTGGCGACGGCGCCCAAAGGCCGCGCACAGGTTGTATTGGCGCTTGAACTTGATGGCGGCGAAGAGGCGGAAGTCGAGCTTCCCGGTAGCTTTATGCTGAACGAGGCGACTAAAGCCAAGCTTCGGCAGATAGGCGATGGGTTGGACGTCGTTGAATACTGATCAGCGCTTCGCCAATTTATCAAACGCAACCAGCGTTTCGATAAGCGCGGGCAAATCCTTCAGCTTGACCATATTAGGCCCGTCCGAAGGCGCGTTGTCGGGGTCTTCGTGAACTTCCATGAATATGGCGGCTGCGCCGACGGCAACGGCCGCGCGCGCCAAAACGGGAATAAATTCGCGCTGGCCGCCGCTGCTTTCGCCCTTGCCGCTCGGTTGCTGCACCGAATGCGAGGCGTCGAACACGACGGGGTATCCCGACTCGGCCATGATCGGCAGGCCGCGCATATCCGAAATCAGCGTATTGTAGCCAAAGCTGGTGCCGCGATCGCACAGCATAATTTTATCGTTGCCCGTCGAGGCAATTTTCGCCGCGACGTTCTTCATATCCCAAGGCGCCAGAAACTGCCCCTTTTTGACGTTGATGGGGCGGCCTGTTTCCCCGGCCGCGACAAGAAGATCGGTTTGGCGGCATAAAAACGCCGGAATTTGCAGAACGTCTACGACTTTAACAACTTCTGCGCACTGGTCGCGTTCGTGAATGTCGGTGATGACGGGCATCCCCATCTTGTCGCGGATTTCCGCAAAAACGGGCAGGGCTTTATCAATCCCGATGCCGCGCTGGGTTTTGATGGACGAACGATTGGCTTTATCGAACGATGATTTGTAAATAACGCCGACCTTATACTTATCGGCAATTTCTTTGATTGCAGCGGCGGTTTCCAAAGCGTGATCGCGGGATTCCATTTGGCAGGGGCCTAAAATAAAAACCAACGGCAAATCGTTGCCGATTTTTATTGCGCCGCCTTTAGGCAGCGGGATCTCAATGTGTTTGATGGTCATGCAATGGGTTCCTTTAAAAGCCGCGAACGATAACTATACCAGCTGAAAGGCAAAAAGATCATATAAAGAGCGCCCGTAATGGAATAAGTCAACAATGTATTCGTGATTAACCCGGCGCCGAATGCGACAACGCCGACAAATAAAGGAGCGACCCAAAGGCGTTCGATCCTCCATCCCTTAAGGGCAAAAGTCGGCAACCGGCTGACCATCAGGCCGCCGATCAAAAACATCCATAAAGCCCACGCCGCAGGGGGGATTTGGGTTCCAACGCCGAATTCAAGAAAGAAGACCAAGGGAAGAAGGCCTAACGCCGCTCCTGCAGGAGCCGGTACGCCCGTAAAATAGCGCTTTGTCCATTGGGGCAGGCTGTGGTCTTCGAGCATCGTGTTAAAACGCGCGAGGCGCAAAGCGCAGCACACGGCAAAGATCAGGACGGCAAACCAGCCGATACTGCCTGCGTTCTTAAGCGTCCATTCATACATGATAAAGCCGGGCGCCACGCCGAAGCTGATCGCATCGGAGAGGCTGTCAAGTTCCGCGCCGAATTTGCTGGCGATGTTCAGCATGCGGGCGACGCGTCCGTCTAAAACGTCGAACGCGGCGGCAATCATAATCGCGTAAACCGCGTATTCCCATCTTTCCTGCAAGGCAAAACGAATGCCCGTCAATCCCGAACAAAGAGAAAAAAGCGTCAGCGTGTTAGGCAACAGGCGCGTCAGAGGAAGATCCTTCATTGTAAGACGCGGCGGGGGTACCTGCTGATCGGTCATAGGCGCACCTCTCCTTTGCGGGGGCTTTCCGTTGAAAGAATGTCGGCAAGGACGGTTTCTCCGCCGATCGTGCGTTGGCCGATGCATACCAGCGGCTGGACGCCCTGCGGCAGATAAATATCCGTGCGGCTGCCGAAGCGGATAAGGCCGAAGTGTTCTCCTGCCTTGACACGCTGTCCTTCTTGCGCGTCGCAGACAATGCGGCGGGCAATAAGCCCCGCTATCTGCACAACGCCGATTTTTTCGCCTTTGCGCGGGTGATCACCTTCCAACTGGATGGTCAGAGCCATACGTTCGTTATCGACGCTCGCCTTGTCAAGCGACGCATTGACAAATTTGCCGGGGCGGTACCGGCGGGCAATAACGCTTCCGTCGGCCGGAATGCGGTTCACATGTACGTCGAACACATTCAGAAAAATGCTGATGCGGGTAAGGGGTTTGTTGCCGAGATTAAACTCGGCTTCGGGTACGACGTCTTGAATGGCAATGACTCTGCCGTCCGCCGGGCTGACGATAAGACCGGAGCGCGAGGGGGTAACGCGTTCGGGGTCGCGGAAGAAATAAAAACACCAAGCCGTTAACACTAGTCCGATGAAAAAAGCCGTATCGCTGACAAAAAACAAAAGAATGGTTATTCCCGCGAACAAGCCGATAAAAGGCCAGCCTGCAGAATGAAAAGAGGGAAGGCGGATATTGTTTGTCATGGCGAATTCTCTCCGGTGGGCTTTGGGGCTTAAACTTAAGGGCCAGGGGCAGAACCCTAGCATAACCTTAATTTGCCGAGGAAGCCCTTCTGAAGTTTGAGAAAAAAGGTCTTATAAACATTGTCATACGCGTAAAGTGTATGATAACTTATCTGCGAATCCAATCATTACCTTCCCTCCTTCAAGCGTCAGCGCTCCCCACGATGCCAGAACCAATTCCGACCGTCCCGCGTCCCAATATTGATCTTTCGGCAAGCTTCGACGAGATGTTGCAGAATCTCGACGCTCAGTTCGAACAGCTTTCCATGAGGGCGCTTGGGCAATTCAATTTCGTATATGATGGATTCGATTTCAACGTTCGCCATGTCGAACACGAGGGAAGATATTGTTTTTTGATCAACGCCACCCTTGGTTTTATGCCGTTTACCATCGAATCCAGCGAGCGTAGAGAAGCGATCAGAAGCATCATTGTCGGTTCGTGGGACTTGCCTAAAGTTCGTTTTGGGATGGATGTGTCGGGCAGGATTATGGCCAAGGGATTATACGAGGCGCCCGCCATTGTCGCGCCGGACTTTATTTTTTATCCGCTCACTCTTTTTTTGCAGGAGGCGCGGCCGTTCGTTAATCTGATCGGAAAATATTTATCTCAATCCACATCCGCACATGTGCAAAACAAGGAAGAATTGCTCAAAATTGAGGATGATTAGCCCCTTTTTAGTAAATTATGCATAGACTTCTGCCCCCAGCGCTTGTCTTTCACCCGTTTTTTAAGAAAGAACGAACATCTTGACCATTTCTTCCGTGTGCGTTTATTGCGGGTCTGCCAATAATGTCGCGCAAAAATACAAGTTGTCGGCTCAGGCCATCGGTACGGAACTGGCGCGCCGGGGCATACATGTCATTTACGGCGGCGGTCGCGTAGGCTTGATGGGTATCGTTGCGGACTCCGCGCTGAAGGCGGGGGGCACCGTCATCGGCATCATTCCCGAACACATCAGGGAACAGGAAGTCCAGCACAAGGCGTTGACCGAGCTGCACGTCGTTCCCGACATGCACACCCGCAAACGTATGATGGTTGATCGCGGCGACGCCTTCATCATTTTGCCGGGGGGATTCGGGACGCTCGACGAATTGTTTGAAATCATGACGTGGAAAAAACTCAAGCTTCACCACGATCCGATCTATATTTTTAACCAGGACGGCTACTGGAACGAAATGATCGCGCTCGTCAAAAAAACGATAGACGAGGGTTTTTCAAAACCCGAAGATTTTAACATGTTTGAAGTGGTCAACAGCGTGGACGAGCTTTTTGCGGCGCTCGACAGCCAGAAAAAACCCGGTGGCAGCTCTTTGCCCGGCCGGATGTAATAAAAATACTTGTTTTTGTTATGGTTATCAGCGCATTAACCAGTTTATTTAGTTGCGCAAGTATTCCATTTCAGTTACTGTTTAACGGTAATTTATTACCCAAAAGGGAGCCTGTTATGGGAATGGGAGATTATATCGAGAGTCTGCAAAATAAAGTAACGGAAGACGGTGTTGTTATTGAATTTATTGGCGGACAAAAAGGCTCTAAAGAAAGCACAGATTTTGTGCCAAGCGAACATGGCCCTTCTCAAAGACTGGGTACGCAAGCAGTACTCGCTGAAAAGCCGGATCGTCCCGCGTTTGTTGCCGTTGATCTTTATGAAATGTCACGCAACGAGAAATAAAGCTTTTTGAAAGGATATAAATATGCACGGACATGGTGGCGTAAATCGCACAGAGGCGTTGGTGTTAGAAGGTGGAGTTCAGTCTTATCCGAAGCGCTTTGTTGATGGAGTAATGAATCTTGATAAGGATGATAAATTTGTGCCTGTAGGGGATGGATTGCCTGAACTTCCGGCTTGGCCTGGAGCCAAGGGTGTTTCTGGTAAAAAGGTTGTTGGTAAAATTATTGACCACAGCATGAAATAAGGCAAGTTGTTGCCGTTTTTTAACAGTAAAATATGAAGTTTTTAGAGCCGCTATGACGGACTTTCTTGACGTCGTAGCGGCTTCATTTGATTATATTGTGGGGCGTGAAGAAAAGCGCGTTGCCCAGAAGAAGGATTTTTATATGGAACATGGCCACGATAGCTGCAGGCCAGGCGGCATTATATACGTATTGAAGGGAGGCGTGCATTCCTACCCGCGGCGCGACGTGGGCAACGTCGTTGTGAGCCTTGATAAGGACGATGAATATATCAGGGTTATGCGTGGGCCGAATCGCGAACACATACCCGTACCTGAAGAACCCAAAAAAACGGAACACTTTGCCGATCGCCAGGAAGTGCTAGCTCTTGCTTAATAAAATAAATCCGATTATCGCCCGGTTACAAAACTCCCAGCATGCTTGCGACAAGCGGATGGCGCACGACATCCTTGTCCGTCATCTGCACGACTGCGACGCCTGAAACGGCCTCGAGCTTGCGCGCGATGTCGGTAAGGCCGGACAGACCGTCCAGCAAATCGCTTTGATCGGGATCGCCCGTTAAAACCATCGTCGAATGCCAGCCAAGACGCGTCAGCAGCATCTTGATCTGGTTATAGGTGCAGTTCTGTGCCTCGTCTATCACAATAAAGGCGTTGTTAAGCGTGCGTCCTCGCATGAAGCCTATCGGCGCAATTTCTATCGAGCCGTCCGCCATAAGCTGCTTAAGCTTCTTGCCGCCGATGCGATCGTTGAGCGCGTCGTAAAGGGGGCGCAAGAACGGCGACATTTTTTCCTGTAAATCGCCCGGCAGAAAACCAAGCGTTTCTCCCGCTTCTATTGCCGGGCGCGAAAGGATGATGCGGTCAACGCGGCCTGCCTCGAGCGCTTCGACGGCGGCAGTAATGGCCAGATAGGTTTTTCCGGTTCCCGCAGGGCCAACGGAAACGACAAGGGCGTTTTCTGCCATGGCTTCTAAAAGACGGGACTGATTGGCGTTTTGGGGTTTGACTTTGCGGACGTAGCGTTGGTCGCGGCGGTCAAAGGCGGGACTGTTAAGAGGGTCCCAGGGTGAATTTCTTCCATATATAGGTTCGACGTTATAAAATTTTTCTTTGCGGTTGAGTTGGTCATGCCGCTTGCCCATGGATACTCCTTTGCTGGGGTGAAGATGAGCCCTCGCGCAAAATCCTAACTCGGACGGAGGACTGCTTCGTCACTCCGGTGCTCGAATCCTCACGTACATCAGAGTACGCTCCGGTTCTGCGCTCCGGGGTTTCTCGCACTCCTCTCGTCCGAGCGGATTTTGCACGAGGGAAGTGTAGGATTAAACCATATGGGGACTGCAATAATGCAGGTGCTATTGTGATTTGAAGTGCGGACGGGAGAGAGCCGAAAACTGGCTGGGTGAAAGCGGGGCTTGGATGAAACCTGTTAATGTTCCTGCCTCCCATTACCGCCGCCAAACGGGGCGGGGTGCCTTTATCGTGCTGATACTAAAGAATTTTACGCATAACTCCCACATTCTTGCGCCAGTTTAGGTTTTTCTGGTTAACAAACGGTTACGTTTGTCTTTTCTTTCAAGAAAAACTTCAATTATTCAATAACTAATAAAGGCTTCCGATTTCCTTGACACGGCCGCCGGTTATCCCTACTTTGCCGCCTTTCCAAAGGAATGGATGCTATGAAAGTTGCTAACTCACTTAAGTCGCTCAAGAAGCGCCATGCTGATTGCAAGGTCGTTCGCCGCAAAGGCCGCACCTACGTGATCAACAAGACCAATCCGCGTTATAAAGCCAGACAGGGGTAACGTTCTGCCGCAGATGACCATTTCACGTAACATTGTCATCACAGCGGCCAACGATACATACCTTCCTCTTGCGCTCGGCCTTTTAAGGTCGTTGCGCGGGCTCTCTTTTTCGGTTCCCTTCGATATCGGGATTCTGGACGTCGGCCTCAGCGACGCCGCCAAGGCGCAGCTCGCCCCTTTTGACGTCAAAATCATTCCCGCGCGCGTTGATATAGATTATCCGGATCGCGAAGCGTGGGAAAAGCAACTGCCCGGTTTTCGCGCTATGACAGGGCGTCCCTATCTGCGGGACTATTTTCCGGAGTACGACGTTTACATGTGGATGGATGCCGACACATGGGTGCAGACGCCCGAGGCGCTCGATACAATGCTGCCCGGCGCGGCGGAAGAAAACGCGCTTTTTATCGCCTCGGAAATCGATCGAGATTACAAACCGTATTTTCTCAGCTCTCAACCCTGGGAATACCATCTGAAATGGTATCGGGCCAATTTTCCCGCCGAAAGGGTTGCCGCGATATTTCCACGCCCGATGTTAAACACCGGCGTTTTCGCGATGCAGGCAAATTCGCCCCTGTGGAAGGTCTGGGGTGAAGAATGTACGGCGAGCCTTAGGCGGGCCGCCAAGATGACGAAACAGCAGTTTATGTGCGATCAATTGAGCCTGAACATCGCCGTTTATATGCAAGGGCTTCCTTTGAGAGTCATGCCGGCAGAGTTCAACTGGCTGACGCTATATTCAATCCCGATGGTTGATGAGGAAAAAAATCTTTTTGTGCGTCCGACCCAGCCGAGGACGGCAATTTCCGTTTTGCATCTGACGCACGAAAAGAAGATGCGCAGCTTCGACATTGCGACAACGGCAGGCGGTACTGTCACCCGTACATTGCTTAATTAGCGTTATTTCACGGCGGCGGCGTCAATGCCCGCTTCTGCGGCAACGGCGGCCTCGATATGGAGGGCGTCAACCGCGCCGGTGCCGCCGTCCTTAACAAAGCGCGCGCAAGCCTGATCGAGAGACATAATGGATTTATCGGGATTGTGGCGTGTGCGGATATAGCGGTCGGTCAGCTTAACGACGCGCGCGCAGGCGTCTTCCGTAATTTCGATATTATAGTGCTTTTCGAATTTGTCTTTCAGGTTCATCAGAATATTTATCGTCGTCGGCATGTCCGGTTCGCTCAGGACGATTTTCTGGAAACGACGGTCAATGGCGGGCTCGTTCGAAACATAGTCGGAATATTCCTCGCGCGTCGTTGCGCCGACCACGTACAAGTTTCCTTCCGTCAGGTACGGCTTCAGCAAATCGGCAATACCGGCGTAGCTTGACGCCTTAAACGCGATCATCAGCTGGTGAATTTCATCGATACAGAAAATAACCGGCGGCAACTGGCGCGTGGCGTTGCGTTCGGCTACGCCTTTGACGATGGGGATAAGGCGGCCCTCCAGATCGGCGCGCGATTGAGAGCCCGCGCCGATCATTGACATTTCAAGTTCGATCAGGCGCGCGTTTTGAAGCATTTTCGGCACTTTTTTCTGCGCAATCCATTGCGACAGGCCGATAAAAAGAGCGGTTTTACCGACGCCCGCGCCGCCTAAAAGCATCACGTTTTTGCGCATGCGCTGAAGCAAAATCAGCGTCATCTGGTCAATTTCGGTGTCGCGTCCCGTGATGGGATCGAATTTTCCGGCGCGCTCCAGCGCCGTGATGTCCCGCGTATAGCGCGCAAGGAGGGATTCTAGTTCTGCGTCTGAGATGACGAAGCTTGATTTGGCTGGCATTCGGCTAACACTTCCTTCCAGAGAGCGCTAATTTCGCGCGTGGCAACATCTTTGTGAGCGATCGCGTTTCCAATGCCGTGAGGCAAAATGATCGTAACCTTGCCGTCCTCGGCCTTCTTATCGGCTTTCATCAGCTCGATCAGATGATCAATATCGTAAGAAGCAGGCGGCGGCGCCATGCACAAGCCAACATCGATAAAATGGGCTTTGACGTCATCGTAATCCTGCTTCGGGCAGAAGCCCATATTGACCGCCATGCGGAAAGACATCATGGTTCCGATGCTTACCGCTTCGCCGTGAATTAACGTTGATCCAAAACCGGTGGCGGCTTCCAGGGCATGGCCGAAGGTATGGCCGAGATTCAAAAGAGCGCGTCTTCCGGCTTCTCTTTCGTCATCGGCAACGATCTTGGCTTTGGCCATGCAGGCATATCCGACGGCATGAATTTGGGCTTCGTGGTCGCCGTTCAAAAGTTGTCCGCCATGGGTTTTGCACCAATTAAAAAACTCGCGATCCTGAAGCAGGCCGTATTTGACAATTTCGGCGTAACCGGCGCGCATTTCCCTTTCAGTCAGGGAATCGAGCAAAGTCACGTCGGATAGAACAAGGCGGGGCTGATAAAAAGAACCGATGTTGTTTTTTCCAAAAGGCGTGTCGATGCCCGTTTTGCCGCCGACGGAGCTATCCACTTGCGACAAAAGCGTCGTTGGAATCTGCACAAAATCGAGCCCACGCATAACAAGCGACGCAACAAGGCCGGTGATGTCTCCGACAACGCCGCCGCCCAAGGCGATAATCAGGGTTTTGCGGTCAACGTTAAGAGCCAGAACCTGATTAAGAAGGGATTCAAGATTGGAAAAATTCTTTGAAGCCTCGCCTGCGGGAAAGACAATCGTTTTTAGGATGCTATGTCCGCCTGCCGACAAAACGGCTTCGACGCGCGCCTGATACAAAGGCGCAACGTTGGAATCCGAAATTATTACGCAACGGCGCGTTCCCAAACGCAGGCGGATCAAGGTCGCGGCTTCCGCCAGAATGCTCTGGCCAATGACAATGTCATATGCCGGTTTCGGGGGAGCGCTTGAAAAATCAACCGAGACGATTTTTCCGGGAATAAAACGCGCCTGAGACGCTATGGCAAGGGTTTGTGTCATTAGGCAATCAACTCCTTCGCTTTAACTCGCGCTGCATGATCGGCTTCACGCAGAACATCCAAATCCGTCAGTGCCGAAGAGGGCATTGACGATAATATTGTTCCCACAATCCGTTCAATGTCCAAGAAACCGATGCGTTTGTCCAGAAAAGCTTGCACGGCGACCTCGTTGGCGGCGCTCATGACGGCAGGGGAAGTCCCCCCTTTAACCATCGCTTCCTGAGCAAAACCAAGGGCAGGGAACTTTTTAATGTCTGGGTTTTCAAATGTTAACTGACCGATTTTAGCCAAATCGAGTTTCGGAACCGGCGTTTCCATGCGCTCGGGCCATGCCAGGCAGAAGCCGATGGGCGTACGCATGTCGGGCGATCCCAGCTGCGCCAGAATGGAGCCGTCGCGATATTCGACCATGCTGTGAATGACGGATTGAGGGTGAACCAGAACCGAAATCTGTTCGCGCGGCATCTGGAATAGAAAATGAGCCTCGATAACCTCAAGCGCTTTGTTCATTAATGTCGCGCTATCGATGGAAATCTTCGCGCCCATATTCCATACGGGATGCTTGACGGCTTGTTCCGGCGTCATTTTAGCCATGTCTTCGCGCGATAAGGTGCGGAAAGGGCCGCCAGACGACGTCAAAATAAGCCGCGCAATACCGGCCTTGTGGTTAAAATCGAAAACCTGAAAAATGGCGTTATGTTCGCTATCGACGGGCAATAATGTTGCGCCCGCTTCGGCAACGAGCTTCATCATCAAGGGGCCTGCGCATACAAGCGTTTCTTTGTTGGCAAAGGCGATAGTGCCGCCGCGCTTTGCCGCCGCGAGCGTGCCCGGCAATCCTGCGGCGCCGACAATGGCCGACATTAACCAGTCGCTTTCCATGGCGCCCGCTTCCTCGACGGCTTTTGCGCCAGCGGCGGCCTTTGTCTTTGTTCCGGCCAGCGCGGCCTTGAGTTCTTCGTATTTGCTCTCGTCGGCCACAATGGCCATTTGGGCGTTAAGCAAACGCGCCTGTTCGGCAAGCGTGGCCACGTTTGTGTTGGAGGTCAGCGCGACGACCTCATAAGCGTCCGGCGCAAGCATCAACAGGTCAATCGTTTGCCGTCCGATGGAACCCGTCGAACCTAAAATAGCGATTTTGCGCCGTCCTGCAGGATGTTTGGCTTTTATTGCAGAAACCATGAACGTAAACTTTCCTACCACCAATTAAACTGCATACCGAGCGTCGCTTGGAAGAGGTACGCAAAAATACCGGCGAAAACCAGACCGTCAATCCGATCGAGGACTCCTCCATGTCCGGGAATGATGTCGCCGCTTTCCTTCACGCCTGAACGCCGTTTGAAATGGGATTCGAATAGATCGCCCGCCTGTGCGACGCAGGCCAGAACGGGAGATAAGATGAGCGCCAAAGCTGGATGCTCAGCGCCAAAAAAGGCTGCCGCGGCGTATCCGAAAATCATGGCTGAGCCCATGCCGCCGATCAGTCCCGCCCATGTTTTGCTGGGGCTTATCGCGGGCGCGAGCTTGGGGCCGCCTACAAGGCATCCGACGAGGAAAGCGCCTATGTCGGTGCTCCATACGACGGCCAAAAGGAAAAAGATAAGGCCCATGCCGTCTTCAGGCGTGGCGCGCAAAGCCAGCAAGGCCAATCCGCTGCCCCCCATATAAGGGATGCCGAAAGCGGTCCATCCGGCATTTTCATTTTTATCGCGAAGGGAAATCAGGAAAATAATAACCGTGAAAAGAACGGCGAGAACCGCGCCATAAACGGGGGAAAACAAAAGCCCCACCGTCATAAGGACGATTAGGAAAGCGCAGGCGATGGCTGTTGTCTTGGTTGGCGTCGCGGGCGCCGTCAGGCGCAGCCATTCGTAAAGGCCTATCGTTAAGGCGCATGTTAAAACGGCGCCGAAAGCAATTCCGCCCAAATAAACAGCTAATAAAGCGACGGGAGCCATAATCGCAGCCGAAATCATGCGCAGGCGTAAATTGGTCGAATTAAAGCGCTGAAAGGCAGGAGACATGCGAGCAATGACCCGTAGTAAAGGGGATGAAAGAGGCATATGGGCAATGGTTTAGCACAAAGGTTGAGGTGGATGATAGCCCCTCTCTTTGAAAGAAAAAGAAAGTAAGAGCGGGTGGACAAAAAGGCCGCCCGAGGCTATCAAGGAGCCCTCTTTCAGTATTAAATTTTAGGGAGGCCTAATCATGAAATTATCACGTCGCGTCCGCGAAATTTTGAGCTGGTACGAAGGCGAAACGCCCGGAACCAAAGCCAATCTCGCACGTATTCTTATGGCAGGCCGTTTGGGTGGAACCGGGCATGTTATTATTTTGCCGGTCGATCAGGGTTTCGAACATGGGCCTGCGCGCAGCTTTGCCGTCAATCCGCCTGCCTACGATCCCCATTATCATTATCAATTGGCGATTGATGCCGGACTTAACGCCTATGCCGCGCCTTTGGGCCCGATTGCCGCAGGAGCCGACACTTTTGCCGGAGCCATCCCGACAATTCTTAAAATGAACAACGCCAACAGTTTGTCCCGTCAGAAGGAAGCGGCGGATCAGGCCGTAACGGCAAGCGTTGACGACGCCTTGCGCCTTGGCTGTTCGGCCATCGGCTTCACGATTTATCCGGGATCGGATGTCATGTATGGCCAGTACGAAGAATTCCGCGCGCTGTCCGCCGAAGCAAAGGCCAAAGGCCTTGCGGTCGTGCTGTGGTCTTATGCTCGCGGAGGCAATATCTCGAAAGAAGGCGAAACGGCTTTGGATGTTATCGCCTACAGCGCCCACATGGCCTGTTTGCTCGGCGCCAACATCATCAAGGTTAAGTTGCCGTCTGATTTCCTTGAACAGAAAGAAGCCCAAAAGGTCTACGAGGAAAAGAAGATTCCGCGCGCAACCCAGGCCGATCGCGTCCGCCATGTGATACAGTCGTGCTTTAACGGCAAGCGTATCGTCGTGTTTTCGGGCGGCGCAGCCAAGGGCGGAGACAGCGTTTTGGCCGATGCGCGCGCGATTTACGAAGGCGGCGGTTTCGGCTCTATTATCGGACGCAACAGCTTCCAGCGTCCGCGCGAAGACGCCCTCAAGCTTCTCGATCAGTTGGTCGAAATCTACAAAGGAAAGTAAGAACACGGATGTTCATCCAAACCGAGGAAACGCCGAACCCCGCGACCATGAAGTATCTTCCCGGCCGCGAGGTTATGGAAGAGGGCACGCTCGACATCGGCAAAAGAGAGGACGCGGAGAATTCTCCGCTGGCGCAACGCTTGTTTGCGATCGAAGGCGTTCACGGCGTTTTTCTCGGCAAGGATTTTATCTCCGTCACAAAAGCCGAAGGCAAAAGCTGGACTGCCATGAAGCCTGCCGTTCTTACGGCCATCATGGAGCACTATACGTCCGGCGACCCTGTGTTAAAGACGCCGAACGCTTCGGTAAAAGCGAAGGTTGAGGACGAAGGCCCCATCGTCGCGAAAATCCGCGATCTGCTCGACCATAAAATCCGCCCCGCTCTTGCGCAGGACGGCGGCGATATATCGTTTCAGCGCTTTGAGGACGGCATCGTCTATCTGACGCTCAAGGGGGCATGCTCCGGCTGTCCCAGCGCGTCAATGACGCTCAAAGCCGGCGTCGAAAGCCTTTTGCGTCATTATATTCCGGAAGTTCTTGAAGTCCGGCAAGTCAGATGATTCATGCTTATCCTCGTTCTCGATAGTTGCGGTTCTTCCTGCGGCGTGGGCGTCTTTCGGGACGGCGTATCTCTCGCACAAAAGCAGGAACATATGGAACGCGGGCAGGACGGGCGGCTTATGCCGATGGTTACGGCGGTCATAGAACAGGCCGGATGCCGTTTTTCCGACATTGACAGAATTG
>JBAZLX010000021.1:0-18738 GCA_041650075.1 Bdellovibrionales bacterium
AACTCTTGGCACTTTTCAATATGCTGGGGATTCTTGATGGGAGTATGCTCGTCGTCGCCCCAAAAAGCGCCATCCTTGGTGAGAAGAAAAGAACCGTATCCTCCCATGCCTGCAAATGCGGCAATCTCAACCATTCCGTTTTCGCGATCGTAGACAGGAAGCGAAATGATCCCGTTCAATATATGGGCTTTACTTACGTACTGGCATATCGAATCTTTTACATGATTTTCTTTTGTGTGGAACACCGCTTCGCGCGTGCGTTCATATAAATCCTTAAAAGAAGATTTTATATTTTGTTCTTTGAGCATAAAACCTCTCCTGAAAAAACGGGCAGAAATGAAAAAAATCTCTCTAAAATGGTTCGAGGATTATACCAAAAAAACAAGAGAAAAAGGATTCCAAAGTGCAGCGTAATTATTTTCAAAAAAGTAGAGTTCTTTGTGTTAAAACAAAGTGTTAATAAACATTTTGCTTAACTAACGGCCATTTCCGGCACGTTATCGGGAATGATCAGTCGGGCGTCCGTTGCCGCGACGACCTGATCGGTCGTTATGCCCGGCGCCGTTTCTTTAAGGACAAGTCCGCGAGAAGTCGGCTCGATGACGGCATAGTTTGTCACAATCAGATTAACGCGGCGCGTCGAGGTAATGGGCAGCGTACATTGCTTGACGACATTAGAAACTCCTTTGGCAGCGTGACTCATGGCGACGACGATGCGCTTGGCGCCTGTCATCAGATCCATGCTGCCGCCGATGCCGCAAACGGCCTTTCCCGGAGCGATCCAGTTAGCGAGCCGTCCCGCTTCGTCAACTTGCAGGCCGTTCATAACGGCCAGATCGAGGTGACCTCCGCGAATAAGGCCGAAGGAACCGGCGCTGTCGAGGCTGCATGCGCCGGGCAAAGCCCCAATGAACGTGCCGCCCGCATCAGTCAAATAGTCGTCCTGCAATCCCTTGCCGACGACCGCCGACATGCCGATGACGCCGTTTTCCGACTGGAAATACACTTCGATGCCGCTTGGCACGAAATGGGAAGCGAGCGTCGGCAGTCCCGATTCAAGATTGACCAGCTCGCCATTACGAAGCTCCTGCGCGACCCTTTTTGCGATCAGAACGTTATCTTCCATGGCTTCGTCTCCGTTCGATCATATAATCAACCAGCACATGGGGCGTCATGACGCCATCGGGAGGAATAACGCCGACGGGAACGATCTCGTTGGCTTCGGCTATCACGACGTCTCCCGCGTAAGCCATGATCGGATTGAGATTGCGCGACATCAGCGCGTAATCGAGATTGCCGCGAAAATCCACGCGATGAGCGCCAAGCAGGGCAAAATCCGCCCTGATCGGCATTTCCAGTATGTAATCCTTGTTGTTAATCTTCACGACGCTTTTATCCTCTGCGGCCATGGTGCCGACGCCCACGGGCGTAAGGACTCCGCCAAGGCCGTAACCTCCGGCGCGGATGCGTTCGGCCAGCGTGCCTTCGGGGCACAGCTCGACCCTCAATTCGCCCGAGGCCATCTGACGTTGCGTTTCCGGGTTGGCGCTGATGTTGCTCGCGATCAGAAAGTCAACGCACTTTGACTCGATCAAAAGAGCGATGCCGATGCCGGGCTTCGACGTATCGTTTGCAATAAGGGTCAGACGCTTTTTTTCCTGGCGTACGATCTCGTCAATGATGCGGCGCGGGCTTCCGACGGAAAGAAAACCTCCGACAAGCAGAGAAGCCCCATCCGGGATCATCTCGACGGCATGAACGACATCTATTGCTTTGGTCATTTTTGTACAGGAGGAAGGAAGACACCATTAGTGGTATCAAAAAGAAGAGAACACGTAAATACATACGTTTATGTATTTCGGGGGGTATAGGCCTTCCCAAAATCAGAACATTTTATCGATTTCGGCCTGCGTGGGAGCGCCGGAACTCCCGTGAACAATGGCATTGCCTTCTTCGACCATCGTGCGTAGCCGTGCCGCCGCCGTATGGGCAATATTGGCGAACACGTTTTCTTCCGCTGCGCTGATCAGTCGGCGGAGCGTAGAAGTCACTTCTTCCATGACAACCCGAATCGCCTGAACTTTCAGCTCGAAGGCTTCGCGCAGTTCGGGCGGAGAATAGGGATAGGCCTCGGCGGCCAGGCTCGCGAAATCAAGAGAGCTGGATTTAAAGTGATCGACATAACCGATAAAGCGCCATTGCTCGATGTCTTCGAGCAACTCAGGCGTATCCGGCAGCATATCCAGCATCATGATGACGGAATTGAACGAATTGAAATAGTCGGTAGACAACAACGAACGGTTGTCAATGTTCGTTCCCTCGACTTTCTTTCTGAATTCCTCGCGCTTGGCTTCTATTTCCGCGTCCGAAAGCGTCGGTTGAGCAGGGGCATCGGCGCAAGCCGAATCCAAAACGGGCGGCACAGAACCACCTTTTGCAGGGTCTGGAACGCTGGCTAAAGAAGTTCTATCCATTACATGATTCCATATTCTTGGCCCTCGAACGAATGATAGTAGCCGTCAGTTTCTAATGAAAGGTTACCAATACGTTCAACAGGGCGGTAAGACTTTACAACGACAAACAAAATTTGTAACTCTCGGCACACAGGAAGATGTAGCTCTATGCGCGCGAGCGATGCGTGATAGAAGGAAAGTACGGCAAAGAAGGCAACGTTGCGGTTTTAGCGAAGAAAGGGCATAAAGGCGAGCTTGTAACATCATAGGCACAAGAACTTTGCTTATAAAAGGCAAATACCCGCCAAACACACGAAAAAATGACGAAATTCATCACTTCCAATCGCCGGTTGCTTGCCTTTATTCACGATCTCCTTATGGCAGCGTTCGCCTTTTGGCTTGCGCTATATTTGCGTCTTAGCGGAGATTTGGCCGCTTTTCCGCTCATTCAGGCCCTTGCGGCATCTCTGATCTTTACGGCTACTTGCGGGATTGTTTTCTGGGTTCAGGGGCTTTACCGCAGCATTTGGGTCTTTGCCTCCTTACGCGATCTTATGGAGATTCTCCGCGCCTCGACCCTCGCCGTGGCGATTTTTCTGGCGTTGGCCTTTATTACTACGCGTCTTGAAGGCGTGCCGCGTTCGGTTCCCTTTATGGCATGGTTCATCATGCTGGCGGGACTTGGCGGATCGCGAATGCTTTTCCGCCTGCTTCGCGAAAGGCGTCTTGGCCTTATGTGGGAGCGTTCGGGCGGCGGGCGCGTCAACGTCCTTCTTATTGGCGCAGGCGACGAAGCCGATATTTTTCTTCGCGCCGTCAGCGCCAATCCGCAAGCGCCTTATAATGTCGTCGGTATTATCGGCGAAAACGATAAACGCGTCGGACGCACGATACAGGGCATAACCGTCCTCGGCACGGTCAATGAATTGCACGGAATAATCGCGAATTTACGTCAACATGGGCGCACGCCGTCCCGCCTTGTCCTGACGCGAGCCGTTTCCCGTTTTAACAGCAGCCTTGTAACGCAGCTTTTAGAAAATGCGAACGCGTTAGGCCTTAGCCTGTCGCGGCTTCCGGCTCTGACCGACGTGCGCAGCGATGTCGGCGTGACACCCGCGATGCATGACCATCCGTTGGCTCTTGAAGATTTATTGGGGCGTCCTGAAACAAAACTGAACCGCAGCGACATCCGCGCGCTTATTCACGGCAAACGAGTCCTTGTCACAGGAGCAGGCGGAACGATCGGCTCCGAACTTGTCCGGCAAATAGCGGCATTAAGCCCCGCGCATCTTATTCTTGTCGAATTCAGCGAATTCAACCTCTACCGCATAGACATGGAAACGCGCGAAACGTTCCCGCATCAATCGTTATGCTCGCTGATCGGCGATGTGCGCGATAAAACGCGCATCAGCCAGATTTTTACGGAAGAAAAACCCGATCTGGTTTTCCATGCCGCAGCCATCAAACATGTGCCGATAGCCGAAGAAAACATCCGCGAAACGATTCTGACCAACGTCATCGGCACGCGCACGGTGGCGGATTGTTGCCTGCAGTCCGGTTGCACGGCGATGGTCATTATTTCGACGGACAAAGCCGTTCGCCCCTCAAGCGTTATGGGAGCCACCAAACGGCTTGCCGAAATGTATTGTCAGGCGCTCGATCTGTCCTCGACGACGACGCGATTTGTGACCGTGCGCTTCGGCAATGTCCTTGGATCGACGGGATCGGTCGTTCCGCGCTTTAAAGAACAGTTGGCCAAAGGCGGGCCGCTGACCGTCACGCATCCGGATATTACGCGCTATTTTATGACGGTGCGCGAGGCTGTTGAGCTCGTCTTGCAGGCGTCGTCCTTGGGCGCGCGCCCGAACGATCAACATGGCAAGGTGCTCGTCCTTGATATGGGCGAGCCGGTCAAGATTGCCGACCTCGCGCGACAGATCATCCGGCTTGCCGGTCTTAAACCCGACGAAGATATAAAAATTGTCTATTCCGGCCTTCGCCCCGGCGAAAAGCTGTACGAAGAGTTATTTGCCGATTCCGAAGAACTGATGCCGTCGGCTGCCGATGGCGTTAAAGTCGGCAAAGCCGCGACGGTCGAGCTGGATGTTTTGGAAGAACAACTCAACGACTATGCAACGAGCCTTCGCGCGGGTTTAAGCGAAGAGTTGTCCGTCGCCAAGCTGTCCGAGCTTGTGCCTGAATTCAAGCGCGCAGCCAATAAACCTTGAATGGTCTCATCATAAACCGGCAGCGGTCAGAGGACGTTATCCGATGGATGAAAGCGACATTACCTTTGTGCCCGTGACCGAAGCGGATTTCGACGACTTCAGGCGGCTTCGAAAATCGGTGATGCGCGAGCATCACGATAGACATGAGTTGCCTTGGGATGAACGAGAACAGGATCAACGCCAGCGCATGCTTTTCGATCAAGAGGGACTCCGTGCCATTAAGTATAAAGGTTCACGCGTTGGTTATGTCGGCGCAAGATACGATCCGCAAAAGGATCAGGTTGAATTGGGGCGGTTCTGCATTGCCTCGGCGTATCAGGGAAAGGGCATCGGCGGCGCAACGATGAGGAAGCTTTTTGCAGAATCGGCGTGGCAAGGGAAAACCTGGTTTCTTGAAGTCCTTTTAAAGAATCCGGTCGCGCGTCTTTATGAGCGTCTGGGCTTTGTTCGAACGGGCGATGACGGCTTGCTTGCCTACTACGAAAGACGTCCCGAAACGGGCAATCCTTAAAACAGCATCTAGCTCAGGACGCCACGGCTTTTTCGGCGTCATTCTTGCTTGTGATTTCATTGATGTCCGCCTCAAGTTTATCCCACAGAGGCGTTTGAGCCGTAAACTCGGCGCAATTGAACTTTGCGACGGCTTCCAGATTTTGCGTTGCGTCCCACAGCCGTTGTTGACGTTTTGCGCTGTTGCCTCGCGTCATAACCGTTACCAGCATGTCTGTGTATTTTTTGTAGCCCAGCTGTTCCGTAAAGGGCGACAGACGCTCAATCCACAGGTTTATATCGTCGCAAAGAGGTCTCGTTTCTCCCTGATTGTCAATGACAAGCTGTGCATCGAGGCCGTAACGCATAGCTCTCCATTTGTTTTCCCGCAGACGCCAGGCATTCGGGCGCGGCATTTCGTCGAGCCAGCTTTGATGTTCCTGAAACCAAAGAGCAAGAAGATGGACAAAGGCGGTAATGGCCATGCCCTCGTCAAGAGTCGCCGGTTGATCGCAGACTCTGATTTCCAGTGTTCCAAAATTGGGGCTTGGGCGAATGTCCCACCACAAGTCCTTAAGTTTTTGGATAGAGCCTGCCCGGAACAAAGCATGGCATAAGCGGACGTAATCCTGCCAGCCATTAAAATAGTAGGGAACGCCGGCAATAGGCATTGATTCCGCGATAGAAGGACGTATGGAGGCAAGCCCGGTATAGATGCCGTCTTCAAAAGGCGAACTGGCGCTCAAGGCGATAAGGTGGGGAAGAAAATGCATAAAAAAATTGTTGTAGCGAACGCATTGTTCTGCATCTTTCATGCCCAGATGAATATGCATGCCCAACGCGTCGAAGCGTGAGTTAAAAATTTTTCTTTCGTCAGCCAGGCGATTCATTCGCTTGTTTTGCATGCACTGTGAATCGGCGGTTTTGATCGTAGGCGGGCGCGCGGTGCCGGTTGTAAGCAGGTTCCGTTTTTCGCAGATAGAGAAAAGCTTCGTAAATTCCTCCCTTAGCTGCTTTTCAACTTCTTGGGTCGCATGCCCTATGGTTGAAGTTACCTCCACCATGTGCTGCGCGCCTTCTTCTTTAATTTGAGAAGACCCAATCCCCGCAATGATGTCTGGCCCCACGTGGGCAGGCTGTAATGTCTCTGCATCCAACAGAGCCAACTCGAATTCGACGCCCAAGGTCAACGGTTCGCTGACGGCAAAAACAAGCTGCTTGTCGATTTCTTTATAGAGAGCTTGCTCAGCGGAGGCGCGTTTCTTTCCCTCAAATACCTTTTGCAGCCACTTGATCATGCTGAACACCTTTCCAAGTATATTAAGAAATACGAACAGCCCTGATAATCGCACGTAAGAACGACGGGGCTTTTTTGTTGATCGTATACAACGTTAAGCCCTTCGAAAATTGTATCTTCAAAGGGCCGTTAAATTATTATAGACGGGTATAATATTTCTGTCCAATATGGATCGCATAAGAATGTGTTCAATAATTTCTCCGCATAAACCAATTGGGTAGGGGGGCAACATTATGAGGAACCTTTCGGGCGTCATAAAAGAAATAAAAATTTTTTCCGATAAATTGCTTTATCCAAACGCCACTAATTGGGACGAGATTCCGGATAACGGAAATTCCCTGTATCAATTTGACGTTCTTGCCGGAGGCAAACTGAGCTTCTTTCTTGTCGAAGCTTTGTCACATGAAGTTGCGACAGATTACATAACCAAAACCTTTTGCGCCGCAGACGGAACGTCTGAGGTCGTTATGATGAGGCCCCTTGGTCCGGATGAACTTGACAAAAAATTCCACGCCCATTTTATCTACGACAGAATTATCTGCCTGTCGCAAGACGGCAAAACCGGCGCTTCTTCGGTATGTCTAGACGTTCCAAACGCATCCCCGATAAACCAGTTCAGGAAATATTTGTTGAAACCGGCCGATATAACTGCTCGTGTCCTGAATCAGGGGCAGCCAGGCCCGGGCCAAGCCCCGGCGCCTGCTTCATAAGAAGCCTAATCGGCTTTCTTCAAAAGCGTCTCGCCGAACTTTTCCAAGGCCTCGCGGACTTCGTCGTTTGGTATCGCGGCGGCTTTTTCCTTTATGGCTTTTATCGCTTCCGGATCGGCCTGTTTCTCGATTTTGATTTCCGGCAAAGGCATAAAGGCGGCATCCAGAGCAATCCGCGCGAAAGCTTCATAGCCCAGATAGGCGTTGACGCGCTGGCGGATCAAGTCGGCCTTAAAGCTGAACTCCATCGCCAGCCCCTTGGGCAGGCGTATCGTTAACACGCCGTTTTTACGTTGAGGCTCATTAGGCTGGTATGGAAACGTTATCTTGACGGGCGTCGAAACCCGGGCATAGTCGGCGCCGACGATTTCCGTCCAATGGTCGAGCAAACTGGCATACAATCCCCAGTCCTTTCCGCCTAGATGGCGAGCGACTTTATCAACGGCATCGGCAAGGGCGCGGGGCATAAACATGAAGGAGAGTTTGGCGTTGAAACGCGAAAAAGTCAAAAAGCATTCAGAAGCCGAAGCTCTGCTGATCTGGTATGACCGTCATCGCCGCGTATTGCCGTGGCGCGCGGGCAGGGGAGAAAAGCCGGATCCCTACCGCGTCTGGCTTTCCGAAATAATGTTGCAGCAAACAACGGTCGTGACGGTCGGGCCCTATTTCATGAAATTCGTTGATCGTTGGCCGACGCTCGACAAACTGGCTTCGGCTAAATTGGACGATGTGCTGCGTATGTGGGCAGGGCTTGGTTATTACAGGCGCGCGCGTTTGCTGCATGAGTGCGCAAGAAAAGTGCGCGACGATTTTAAAGGAATATTTCCGAACGACGAAAAAACGCTGCAATCGTTACCCGGCTTCGGCCCCTATACGGCGGCGGCAGTCGCCACTATTGCCTTTGATAAAAAAGCCAACGTCGTTGACGGCAACGTCGAACGTGTCATGTCGCGTCTCTTTGTTATCGATACTCCTCTGCCGAAAGCTAAGCCTGAGTTGCGCGCCAGAGCAGCAACCCTGTTGCCCGAAAAGCGTTGCGGCGATTATGCGCAGGCTCTGATGGACTTGGGGGCCACGGTTTGTACGCCGCGCTCTCCCAAATGTTCTCTGTGCCCGTGGAACAAGATTTGTCAGGCAAAGGCCGAAGGCATTCAGGAAACATTGCCCCGCCGCATCAAGAAAAAAACAAAACCCGTCCGTCGTGCGGTAGCCTTTGTGCTCATGAACGAAAAAGGCGACGTTTTTTTGCGCCGCCGTCCGTCAAAGGGACTGTTGGCCAAAATGATGGAAGTCCCCAGCAGCCCTTGGAAAGAAGGCGCCATGCCGACGCTTGCCGACGCTCGTTGTTTCGCGCCAGTCGCGGGTCAATGGAAACCTTGCGGCGTCGTCAGACACGTATTTACTCATTTCACGCTTGAAATTGCCGTCATGACGGCGACTGCGAAAAAGAAAATCCGTGGACATTGGGTGCCCCGGGAGAAATTAAAAAACGAAGCGCTTCCCAGTCTTATGAGAAAAATTATCGGTCACGCTCCAAAAACGTCGCATAGTTAACTATATTTCCGGACGATTTTTTCCCGAAGCCCGTCAAAATGAGTTATAATGCCGTTTTATTGCGGAGATATTCTTATTCAGATGAGCTCTTATGAGATTCCGGATTTATGTCGAGCGGGCGGTAAACGAGCGCTCGAAAAACCTCCCGAGGAGATAGCCGCCGAGCAGGCAAAAAAACGCCAGATTCTCGACGACTTCGCGCGTGCCGCGCTTCCGATAGTCAAAGGGCTTGAAGAGTTGATGGTGGAGCCGGGATCTGATTTCAACATCATCCTTGATTTCGTTGAGGATAAATACGTTGTTAGTGTGAACAGCGCCAAAAAGGATATTGGTTTCAGGATACGTTTTTTTGCCGAAGGAAAAGTGGAAATTTGCAGGAGGATCGGCAGCCCCGAAACAAGCCTGTTGTTCTCCGACACCTCGATATATAGCGAGACGTGTCCTTGCCCCCCTCAGGAAAGGGATTTGAAAAAGATTCAAGCAGTTATGTCGGCTCAGCTTGAAGAATACGGGTTTTGCAGCTCTCCCGCCGCCTGATTTTAGGAAAAAATTCATATAATCGTCCTACACCCAAGAAACGGTCTTTTGGGCGGCTTCCATGTTTTTTCGCATCGTCCTTTTTGTTTTCCTTATGTGCGCCTCCCCTGCGCGGAGCTTTGGCGCAGAGGGATATGCCGACATATCGTGGCTTAATTTAATAAACACGATGGTGCGATTTAACGCGATCAATATGTCCGATGACGTGATGATTGACGAATACGCCCTTATCTCCGAATGCGACCTGTATAAAAGCTTTTATGCCAACGAGTTTAAATGGAACCAGGTGCGAGGCGCCCTTCGGGAATCCCTCAAGATGAATACGCAAACCTATCCGACAAAATATCATTATGACTCGACGTTGGAGCTGGAGCGTTACAATTTCCGGAACATGAATTTCCGTTTTTCCGAAAAGACCCCGTTGCGCAATATCAACTCCCTCGTCATCTATTCGGTTGAGGGAACATCATGCCCTGCGGCCGAAGTCCTTCACATGCCGCGTTCCTTCCGCACTATTCTAACGGTGCCCCTGACGCTTGAAGGTCTGCCGCTGTCCGAAGACGATGCCGAAGCGCTTCTTGCGCGGATGCGAAAAAACAACAACGCCAACCGCGTTATATACGTGCGCTATAATCTCCGCATAATTTATGTCCAGCCTATGAAGATAAATGCGGAAAGAAAACGGGAAGACGAACCTTTGTATGTGCAAACGGGGAAAGTCGCCTCAAAAGACGTAAGGTTCGACACCTATCTGGATTCGATAGAGTTCTTCGAAGACCCGCAGAGAACGAAATTGATATATACCTACGGCCTTAATGGCTTGTAGCTTCGGCGCGCACGCGCTGACGCAGAATATCGATGGAAACCAGATTTCCCCGTCCGTCGGCGTCAAAGCACCAGAAAGTCCATCCGTTACATGCGGGAAGTCCCTGTACAAGAGCGCCGACCTTATGGATCGAACCCGTAATGTTATCGCCGGCCTTTGTGACTTGCAGCGTCGCGTCGGCCTTGACCTTGGCCTTGTGGCGCTGCCGTTCGTCGAACAGATACTGACCGGGGCGCAAAAGTCCGCGCTCCAGAATGATGCCGAAGGGAATGCGCGGCTCTTCGCGCTTGGAAAAGGTCGTCAAAACGTTGGCGTCCGTGGCGGCGGGGGTTTCGGCAATGCGTCGTTCGGCGTGCTTGGCGTACGTCTTGTCGCGGTCAATACCGATAAAATGCCGCCCCAAAAGCTTCGCGGCCGCGCCCGTCGTGCCGGAACCGAAAAACGGATCGAGAATAATATCGCCCGGCTTTGTCGAGGACATGATAACGCGGTAAAGCAGGGGCAAAGGTTTTTGCGTCGGATGAACCTTTTCTCCGGTTTCGGTGCGCAGGCGTTCGTTGCCGCTGCAGATCGGCAGATGCCAGTCGCTGCGCATCTGCTTTTCTTCGTTCATATTCTTCATGGCCTCATAATTGAAGCAGGGCTTCGCGTCCTTCGACTTGGACGCCCAGATCAGGGTTTCGTGCGCGTTGGTAAAGCGCTTGCCCCTGAAATTCGGCATCGGATTGTTTTTGCACCAGACGATGTCGTTCAAGATCCAGAACCCAAGGTTCTGCAAAATAGACCCGACGCGGAAAATATTGTGATAGCTGCCGATGACCCATAAACAACCATCGGGTTTAAGAATGCGCTTGGCGGCTTTCAGCCACTCGGTCGTAAAAGCGTCATACGCGGCAAAGTCGGCGAATTTGTCCCAATCGTCGTCAACGGCGTCAACCTGCGAATGATCGGGACGCAACAGATCGCCGCCCAATTGCAAATTATACGGAGGATCGGCAAAAACGGCGTCAACCGAGGCTTCGGGAAGCTCGTTCATGATGCGAATGCTGTCGCCGATCAGGATGCGATCCAGAGGCAAAACAGAGACATCGGCAGTGCGTGCCGGTTTTTTGGCGGCTTTAGGCATGGCAGGCAGCATCGTAGACAGAAATTAATATCTGGTAAAGAGTCTGTTGAATCATTTGGTTAAGTTAAGATAATGGCGTCATCCCCACGAAGGCGGGGAGCCCATTTGGTTTCTTTCTTTTCCCCTTAATTCCTCTTCGCCTCCCTGACGGGCGCAAAAGAAGCCCGATGATGCACGGTCACACCGTGAAGCTTTAAGGCGCTGATGTGCTCGCTCGTCCCGTATCCGGCATTGCGATCCCATCCATAATGCGGATGTTCCTCTGCCAGATTTTTCATCAGGTCGTCGCGGTAGACTTTGGCGATGATGGACGCCGCCGCGATCGAAAGCGACAAATCGTCGCCCTTGACGACGGGAAAAGCGTCGCAAGGCAGTTTGGGCACGCGATTGCCGTCAATGAGGGCGACATCAATTTTTGTGTCCAAAGAGGCGACAGCCCGTTCCATCGCCAGCATCGTTGCCCAAAGAATGTTCAACCGGTCAATTTCCTCGACGCTTGCCTCGGCAATGGCATAGAGGCAGCTCTCCTTCAAAGGCTCGCACAATTTTTCGCGCGCCGTTGCCGTCATCTTCTTGCTGTCGCGTATTTTGAAACTCAAGCTTTCGGGAAAATCCGACGGCAAGACGACGGCTGCCGCAACGACCGGGCCCGCCAAAGGGCCCCGACCGACTTCGTCAACGCCGCAAATAATTTTGCCGTCAAGGCGGCCGTGTCGAATCTCATAGTCGAAGTCTGGCATTAAAATGACATCCAAGTGTAACTAAGGGGCAACAACCTAACCAATATAGCAAAAAGCCCTAAATTTCATAAGGCTGAATGGTAAAAAAAAGAGTTGTAAGTATTTCGGCACATGGATTAAGATTGAGGCATTGCGAAGGACCCGTGTGAAGAAAGTGTCGCGCGGAGGTCGCACGAAAGATAAGCGCTCTTGCGAATAAAAAAAATGTTAAGGCAAGAAGGCATAGAAATTAAACGTAAAAACAACAGGAACGGTCATTAAAATGAGACAAGGTCCTAACGGCAGGCGTCCTCGCGGCCGCCATCATGGTGGTGGAAGCAACGGTGGAGGAAACAACGGCGGGGGGAATTCTATGGGCAATCGCCCGCGTTCCGCCGCTTCATTAAGGCACCAGTCGTTTGACAGCAATTGCGGCGATTTGCGCGTGCGCGGCAATGCCTGGCAAGTTTATGAAAAGTATCAGGCTTTGGCGCGCGATGCGTCTTCGGGCGGCGACCGCGTCGCTGCCGAAAACTATCTGCAGCATGCCGAACACTATTTCCGCATCATCGAAGCCATAGATGAAGCGACGGCAGCCGAGCAGCGCGCGCACGGGGGAGACCCGGCAGCAGCTTCGCCCTTCGGGCAGCAGCCCGAAATTCCCGCGAATTATTACACGCAAGGAAGCGTTGCGCCTCCTCCCGGCGGAACGGCTCAACCGGCGGCGCAGCCGCAAGCCGAAGCGACCGTCCAGCAGCGCAATCCGCCGCCGCAGCAATCGAGCCCTTTCTTCACTCAGGAGGAGATTGACGAGCAAAACGCCGGTCAGTCTCCGTTGGCTGCGGTTCGGTAAACCATGCCTCCTGAGAATGAAATTGCCGCATCCCTGTCATTTCTCAAAATGCACGGGCTTGGTAACGATTTCGTTGTTTTCGATGGCCGTACAGACGGCTTTACCCCGTCCGAAAAATTCCTGCGCGCCGTAGCCAACCGCAAACGCGGGGTAGGGTGCGACCAGATTATCGTCATGCATAAGCCGTCGTGCGCGGACGCGAACGTCCATATGGCAATATACAATATGGACGGAACCCGGGTTCAGGCCTGCGGCAACGCGACGCGGTGCATTGCCTCGCTGATGTTCAAGGAATTGGGGCGTAAGAACTGCGTTATCGAAACCGTCGCGGGACTGCTCAAAGCGACGCAAGAAGACTCCGGCCTGATCTCCGTTGATATGGGCGAACCGCGTTTCGACTGGAAAGACATTCCTCTCGCGCGAGAGGCGGATACGTTAACCGCACCTGTGGCTTCGGGCGGTCTTTTTGCGCCGTGTTGCGTCAACGTCGGGAATCCGCACGCCGTCTTTTTTGTGCCTAACGCCGAAGGCGTGGCTTTGGCCGAAGTCGGGCCCAATCTCGAAACCCATCCGATGTTTCCCCAGCGTTGCAATATCGAAGTTGCGCAAATCCTTGCGCCGGATCGCATCCGCATGAGGGTGTGGGAACGCGGTACGGGAATTACCGAAGCCTGCGGATCGGGAGCCTGCGCGACATTGGTCGCGGCAGTCCGCCGCAATCTGTCCCAGCGCCGCGCGACCATCGTTCTCGACGGCGGCGAGCTCGTCATCGAATGGCGCGACGACAATCACATCATGATGATCGGCCCGGCGTCTATGAGCTTCAGCGGCACCTTGGACAAAGCCTTCGCCTCGGCTTGATGCGAATGCCGACAAAATCAAAATCCCATCCTGAAGTCCTGACCTTCGGTTGCCGCCTCAATATCGCTGAATCCGAAATCATCCGGCGCGAAGCCGAAGAGGCGGGATTGCATGACGTCGTCATCGTCAACACCTGCGCCGTGACGGCAGAGGCCGAACGTCAGGCAGGGCAGGCCATTCGCCGCCTGAAACGTGAAAAACCTGACGTCAAAATCATCGTGACGGGCTGCTCTTCGCAGATAGACCCGCAAAAATACGCTTCGATGGCCGAAGTCGCCGCCGTCATCAACAACGACCAAAAAACCCAGCCGGAAAGCTATGATAAACTCGCAGGACACTCATCTTCTATTTCCTCCCCCTCGCGGGGAGGGTTAGGGAGGGGGGAGCTCCGCAATATAAGCGATAGTAGTCACATCCCTTCCCTCTCCGCCATGCAGCGCGAATTTGTCGAAGTCCAAAACGGCTGCGACAATGCCTGCACCTTTTGCATTATCCCCTTCGGACGCGGAGCCTCGCGTTCCGTCTCTTTTGAAAACGTAGCCAAACAAGTCCGCGCCTACGTTGACCAAGGCTTCAACGAAATTGTCCTGACGGGTGTTGACATAGCCTCCTACGGGCGCGATTTGCCCGGTGTGCCGACCTTGGGCTTTATGACGCGGCATGTTTTGACGCACGTCCCCGATCTCCGCCGTCTGCGGCTGTCCTCTCTTGACCCCGCAGGCATGGACGAAGACTTGTGGGAGCTAATCGCCGAAGAGCCTCGCCTGATGCCGCATCTTCACTTAAGCGTGCAATCGGGCGACGACATGATCTTAAAGCGCATGAAGCGCCGCCACTCCAACGCGGATGTTTTAAGCCTTGTCGAGCGTGCGCGCCGCCTTCGTCCCGACATCGTGTTCGGCGCGGACGTTATCGCCGGCTTTCCGACCGAAACCGACGCTATGTTCCAAAACACGTATAATCTTGTCAAAGAATGCGGCCTGACATGGCTGCACGTATTCCAGTATTCAGCGCGTAAAGGCACACCTGCAGCCCGAATGCCGCAGGTTCACGGCAGCGTTCGCAAAGAAAGAGCCGACCTCCTACGCGCTTATGGCGAAGAAGCGTCTGCGCGGTATTACAAATCGTTGCTCGGCACGACGACGTCCGTGCTGGTCGAAAACCACGGCATCGGTTGCACGCCGCAGTTTGCGAAGCTGAAGTTGAAGGGGGAGGCTCATATCGGAGATATTGTTGACGCGCGGTGCGTTAAAATGGAAAATGACATGGTCGTTGCCGAGGTAATCAAAACGTTATGACGGATAATCGAGAAAATTCGGGTTGGTTTTCACGGCTGCGCTCCGAGCTTCGTTGCAGCTCGACAAAGCTTGCCGACGGCATATCGAGCCTCGTGACTAAGGGCAAGCTGGATGCCGACAGGCTTCAGGAACTTGAAGAGCTGCTTATCTGCGCCGACCTTGGGCCTGAGACCGCAGCGCGCCTTGTCGCGAAATTCGGAAAAACGCGTTTTGGCAAAGATGTCGCCGACAGCGAGGTCAAGCAGGCCCTGGCCTCCGAGATCGAAGAAATTCTCAGACCCGTGGCGCGTCCTCTGGAAATTGACTTATCGCATAAGCCGTTTGTAATTCTCGTCGTTGGCGTCAACGGCACGGGAAAAACGACGACCATCGGCAAATTCGCGCAAACCTATGTCGAGGACGGGATGAAAGTCACGCTCGCGGCCGGAGACACCTTCCGCGCGGCGGCGATCAGCCAGTTGCAGATTTGGGGCGAACGTGTCGGAGCGCCGGTCATTGCGGGCGAGCAGGGCGGTGATGCGGCGGCGCTTGCCTATCGCGCGCTCGAAGAAGCCCGCAAAAACGGCAGCGACATTTTGCTGATTGACACGGCAGGCCGCCTTCACAACAAAAACGATCTTATGCAAGAACTTGCCAAAGTCGTTCGCGTGATCAAAAAGCTCGATGCGTCGGCGCCGCACGCGACGATATTGACGCTCGATGCCACAACCGGTCAGAACGCCCACGCGCAAGTCGAAGCTTTCAAGGAAATGACAAACGTGACGGGTCTTGTGGTCACGAAACTGGACGGCTCCGCCAAAGGAGGCGTGCTCGTTGCGCTCGCGGATAAATTCAAGCTTCCCTTATATGCGATTGGTATCGGCGAGCAAGCAGATGACTTGCAGCCGTTTTTAGCCGAGGATTTTGCTAAAGCTTTAGTTGGGTTTTAACGCCGGCACCCGTTGTTTGCGTAAAACCCGTTCCCCGTCGCTGCTGCTCGCTTACTGCATCCAGCAATTCTTTTGGCGCATCTTTCGCAAACGCCTCGCGCGTATGATAAACTTTAATGATCCTGTTTCCGACATGTGTGGCAGACGTATTGTCCGGGTTATAACATTTTTCAATGGGAACAAATCCTTCCGCAGGTTCTCTTTGAGCCCCGCCGGAGCAAACGATTTTTGCCGTGGATTTGTTTATGACGGCAACCCAAAGTTCGCGCCCTGCGGATAAATCGATTTCGTGGCCGAATTTTTTGAACGTTGAAAGGTTGTCTCTATCAATGCTGCCTAGACGCAGAGTGTTATACATATGCCCGGTTCCCAGATAGTGCTTTTCAAGATGGCGCATGGCTTTAGGAGGAACGAACAGGCACAAGCTTTGTTCGTAAGGTTTGCCGCTCACCGATTTGAAACGGAGGGTCTTGTTCGTAGTAGGATCGAAGGCATAAAAGCTGCCGTTTTCGGTTTGAAATCCGCAGGCCATGATAAATTCGCCTCATTTATACAATTCGCGATAATGAGCCATTTTATATCACGGAAAGCTAAAGAAAGGCTTGATTGGCCAAGAGCCCGAAAAATCAAAGCTTTTTTAATGAAAAAGCGCAAAAATGAGGTACGGAATTGTTGCGAAAGAGTTAAATACCTGATAACACAGCCCCCTTCCGCGTGTGACCTCGTAGCTCAGCTGGTAGAGCATCTGACTTTTAATCAGGGGGTCGCGGGTTCAAATCCCGCCGAGGTCACCATGATAAAAAAGGGGGGCAAATGCCCCCCTTTTTTGTCATGGCCATATCTGGACGGGGTTGAATCCGCGAAGAAGCGGGTTCACCAAACAGTCCAGTGGACTGTTTGGCGCGAGCCACGCCGTAGTGAAACGAAGGCGGGCGAGGTCGAGCAAAGCGAGACCAAAAACATGCCCAGAGCATGTTTTTGCAATTCCCGCCATTTCAATATTTCTATAATTTTTACCGAGGTCACCAATAAGGGAATAGGGGCAAAAGCCCCCCTTTTTTATCATGGTCATGTCCGGACTGATTTGTTCCCGCGCAAAAACGGGTTCATCGTCTTCCCGTTTATATCGTTAATATATTATCTTCAATTGCGCCTAAAATTGAGAAATTTTTAATGTGCGCTGCACAATGTGTAGGTGCGCCGCAAAAGCACACAATAAGCAGTTAATAATCAGGCACATGAGAAGCCCTATAGAAACAGGGGTTTTCTGCGTGTCCATTAACGGAATGAACACGACGATATGTTATACTCAATACTAAGATAATTGCAGAACAACTTTTAGGAAATTGCGGAACGCCTTTTCAGAAAAGTTTTTTTTAACGAACCGGGAAGAAGAAAATGCCCGCAGCAGGTATCACGGTTCTGGTTGTAGATGATCAGTTTACGATGCGAAAAATACTTCGCGAGATTCTTCGTAAAATTGGCATCACCCAGGTTGAAGAAGCGGAAAGCGCCAACAAGGCGCTGCATCGCTTGCTTGCGGATGACATCAGGCCGGATCTGATCATAAGCGACTTATATATGGAAGGCGGCGGCGGCATAGATTTGCTGAGGCGTATCAAGCTCGAGCCGACGCTCCGAGACATGAACGTTCCGGTTATACTTCTGACGGGTGAAACAAGCTTTTCTGTGCTGGAGCAGGCGCGTCAGGAAGGCATTTGCTGCGTTCTCACCAAACCCTGTTCGTCTCAAGCCATCGCCAACGCCATATCGAAGGCCGTCGGCTTTTCGATTATGTAGGCCTCTTCTCCGTTATCTTACTCTCTCCGGTTTTCTGCACGTTCCGAACGCTGTCACGGGATTATCATAGATTTGATACTTCGCGATGCATTGGCGGCGCAAGGTTTCAACCTTGTCGTAACTGTACCAGGCGAAAGATACGACAACCGCTATAACGAAAATAATTTTGATTGCGAGAGAAAGAAGGGTTTCCTCTTTCTCCACAATGTCATCGTCTTCATATGTAATGGGCGCCCTGAACGGAAAATGAGGCCGGGTAATCTTCTTTCGCTGCTCGTCGTAATACTGCCGGAAATTGATTTTATACGGTTCGGGGGGAATAAGCTTGGCGTCGTCCTCCGGCAGAGTGGTCTTTTCACGGTGTAACAGATGCGGCTCCGGCGGCTTATTTCTGGCATCGAACATTTCATCCAGAAGCCCCATAGGCAAATCCGGATTCAATCTGTGCGGCTCCGGCGGTATGTGCCGAGGATCGTCTGCCGGCCAATCGGGTCTCTCATGGTGTAAAAGGTGCGGCTCAGGAGGCGTGTGCCGTTCATCCAGCGTTTCAGCAGGCTTCTTCGGTTGAGGAGGAAAGAAGCGGGAATAGATGACTTTAGGAGGCCTTTTGCCTGATTTATCGCGAGGAAACATAAAAATGCCCATTGTTTCCGATAAGCAAGGTCAAGGTGTGGTAGCGGCAATTCTTTGTCAAGGGCATGGCGTGAAGGCGCATACACGCCGAACCAACGGATGCCATCTCTGTGTGTGAATCCGCGCATACCATAAGCCGCAATAATAATCCGTTATTAACGACTGAGTTTGAAAATGATTTTTAATGTGGGCGTCGTCCGCGCGGGAACGCAAGAAGGCGAAGAGGAGAGACATGCATCTATCGGATATCAACGTGCTGATTGTGGACGATCAAACGACAATGCGTTCGATCATCCGCGATTTGCTGCGCAAGATCGGCCTCAGGAAAGTTGTGGACGCGGAAAACATCGCGATTGCCGAAGATGTCCTGCGCGCCGACGGCCAGCGCATGCCGAATTTGATCATCAGCGATTTGTATATGGACA
>JBAZLX010000022.1:0-18506 GCA_041650075.1 Bdellovibrionales bacterium
CTTGTGCTCAGTCAGCCACGCGGTGCATCGGGGGCATTGCAGGCGATGGCCGCAGCTCCGGCACAGCGTCAGAGGCGCATAGCCGCGCCTGTTCAAAAATAGCATCGCCTGTTGACCTGTGGCGATGGTTTCTTTCAATTCTTCGAACAAGGGAGGGCTGATGAATTCCCGAGAAGGAATCTTGAATTTTCGTAAATCGACAAGTTCGACGCAAGGCATCTTCGCGTTGCCGAAGCGTTTGGGCAGAACGACATGCCCGTATTTTTTCTGCCGCACGTTGAATAAGGTTTCAAGCGACGGCGTGGCGCTCGACAAAATGACGGGAATATTTCCTGCTTTTGCGCGAGCGACGGCCATGTCGCGCCCGTGATAAATAACGCCTTCTTCCTGCTTATAGGCGGCCTCGTGTTCTTCATCCACAACGATCAACCCAAGATCAGGATACGGCAGAAATAATGCCGATCTCGCGCCTAAAATAAACTTGGCTTCACCGCGCGCAATCGCTTGCCAATGGAGGCGCCGTTGTCTGTCGCCAAGACCCGAATGCCATTCAATAGGCCTTGCGCCAAAACGCGCTGCGAAGCGGTCAATTAAAGCGGCGGTCATCGCAATTTCAGGAAGCATAACGAGCGCTTGTTTTCCTTGCCGCAAACATTCGGCAATCGCTTCGCAAAAAACTTCCGTCTTGCCCGATCCCGTCACGCCGTCCAGTAAAGTCACGGAAAAACTTCCCATAGCAGCAACAAGAGCTTCCGCCGCCTTTTTTTGGTCGGCACTTAATTGGGGGGTATGAAAATCGGGATTGAAGACGGGGCAAGCAAAAGAATCCTTTTTCTTCGGCTCAATTAATTTCGAACTGCCGAACATCATTTTCAAAACCGCGCCTCTGGGCGTCAGTGTGTAGGCAGCAACCCAATCCACGAAATTTCGGCTCACGTCGGGTACGGCGGGTAGGGGCAGGGTGCGGATGATGGATTTAAGCTTTGTTTCAGGTACGCCGCCCTGTCCTTCGCCCCAGACAACGCCCAGCATCGTGCGTCTGCCGAAGGGAACTTCGACAAAAGCCCCGTTTTCAGGCCTTTCGCCGTCTGGCGGCAGATAGTCATACGCATCCGCCAAAGGCGCAGGAAGCAATACGCTTAAGGTTTTCGGGGGTATGGCGGAAGAATGAGTCATGAGCTATAAGAACAGCAGAATCTAACCAAGGAGTATACCGTGAAATTCTTTGTTGATACCGCCGATCTTAAAGAGATTAAAGACCTTGCCGCAACCGGCTTATTGGACGGGGTTACAACTAACCCTTCGCTGGTGGCTAAATCGGGTCATGCTAATTTTATAGAACTTATTAAAGAGATAACGACAATCGTTTCAGGCCCCGTCAGCGCGGAAGTCGGCGCAACCGACTATGAAACAATGCTTGAGGAAGCCAAGGTTCTTGCAAAGATTGCCAAAAATATTGCGGTTAAGGTTCCGCTGACTCCGGCCGGTCTTAAGGTATGCAAATATCTGTCCGAAAACGGCACGATGGTTAACGTTACGCTTTGCTTCTCGGCGGCTCAGGCAATTTTGGCAGCCAAGGCAGGTGCAACATTCGTATCGCCGTTTGTCGGGCGCTTGGACGACATTGGCGAAAACGGCATGCAGTTGATTTCCGACATCTGCCAGATTTATTCGAACTACCCGGATTTCAAAACAGAGGTATTAGTCGCGTCGGTTCGCAATCCGCAGCACGTTGTGCAATCGGCGTTGATGGGTGCCCATGTAGCAACCATTCCACCGAACATTATCCGCCAGTTATTTGCGCATCCGCTTACGGACAAAGGCTTAGCTCAGTTTGTGGCCGATTGGCAGAAGTCCGGCCAAAAGATTCTAATGTCGTAGGCATAATATAATTATCCTTCGCGAAGGATGTTTTCTGTGGTTGCTGACATTACAGCCTTGCCGCTAGCGGCGGATGTGCTCGACGCGTTGTCGAGTTGGCGCGGTTGGCTTAAGGACGAAAAGCGCGTCGCGGTCAAAACGGTCGAGTCCTACAGCTTCGACATCCAAAATCTTTTTCATTTTTTGACTGCGCATTGCGGCGGCCAGATTACGCTCAAGATGCTCGCCTCGTTGACGTTAACCGATTTTCGCGCCTGGCTTGCGCACAATGCGGCTGAAAATATCGGCGCGGCTTCCCGTGCACGAGCCGTAGCCGGAGTGCGTAATTTTTTCCGTTATCTGGATCGTAGCGGACAAATGCATAATCCTGCGATTGATTTGCTCAAGATGCCGAAAGCATCGCGCCGCCTACCGCGTCCTGTCTCTGAGAAAGAGGCAAAAGATATAGTATCTCTTGCCGCGGATGCCGATAAAGAGGATTGGATAGGCTTGCGCGACGAGGCTTTATTCACCGTTTTGTACGGCGTAGGTTTGCGTATAGGCGAAGCTCTAAGCCTCACGCGCGCCGATTTGGCAAACAGAGAACGCATTACAGTAACAGGCAAAGGCAGCAAACAGCGCAACGTTCCTTTGCTTCCGATTGTGCGAGCGACGGTTGAAAAATATCTTGCCGCTTGCCCCTACGCTTTGAAAGACACGGCGCCCGTATTTATCGGCGCGCGCGGAGAAAGATTAAATCCTGCCATAGCGCAGCGCAGCCTGCGTTCCCTGCGCCGCCAGTTGGGATTGCCCGATAGCGTTACGCCCCACGCTTTGCGGCACAGTTTTGCGACGCATTTATTGGCGTCGGGGGCAGATCTTCGCAGTTTGCAGGAATTGTTGGGGCACAGTTCTTTGTCGACTACGCAGCTATATACGAAAGTTGACGCGCAGCAATTATCGAGCGTCTATCGCGCTGCGCATCCAAGGGCGAAATAACATCAAATAATTGGAGTTATTTCCCCTGCCTTCTGACTTCATACATCGCCACAGCCGCTGCGTTCGACACGTTAAGGCTGCCGATAGGGCCTTGGGTGGGTAGGCGCGCCAATTCGTCGCATTTTTGGCGTGTCAGATGGCGCAGGCCTTCGCCCTCTGCGCCTAAAACCAAAACAGTGCGCCCTGATAAGTCGAGGTCGCCAAGGTTTTTCTCGCCTTCTTCAGCTAATCCGACGCACCAGTATCCAGCCTCGCGCAAATCGTCGAGCGCGCGCGCCAGATTAACGACATGAACCATAGGCATGTGATCTAAAGCGCCGGAAGCCGACTTGGCCAAAACGCCGGTTGAAGAAGGTGCATTGCGTTCAGTCATAACGACTGCACCTGCACCGAAAGCGGCAGCGGAACGCAAAATTGCGCCGACATTATGCGGATCCGTGACCTGATCGAGCATCAAAATAAGATCGGGCGCAGGATCAACGGAAATAATGTCATCCAAAACCGGATCGGGCAGGGTAGCGGCTTCGATCACAATGCCCTGATGTACGCTATTGGGTGGAACGATGCGATCGAGAGCGTCGCGTTCCATTTTTTTTGCGTCGGGACGCTTCAGTAATTCTTCGTGCGCTTCGCTTATGGTTTTTTCAAAAAGCTTTTGCCCGGCTTCGGTCAACCACAGACGCGTGATCTGGCGCTTGGGATTTAAGAATGCCGAGCGCGCGGCATGAAGTCCCCAAATCAGGACCCTATCTCCTGCGGGCTTATAGGTTTCTTCTTTCGCTTCAGGTGCTTTCTTACTAAAAAAGGGTTTCTTTTTATCCCCAAATCGAGGCTTGCCGCTGTATCTTGCCTTCTCTCCCTTATAAAAAGGTTTTTGAGGGAGGTCGGTTTCCCGAAGCCTTTTGTCTCCCTTGGCTTTAGCATATAGAGATGATGCGGGACGTCTTTCCCTATCCTCAGTTAAAATTTTTGAGGAAGAGGAAGGTCGGAAACCAGAGCGTTTATGGCCTGAAGAATGTCTTTTGTTGTTTTTCATGGTATAACTCTAAGGAAGAGATTGACAAAAACAAGGGAAATCCGTTACTTCCCCATACCCTTGAATTGGGGACAGGTGGCCGAGTGGTTAATGGCAGCAGACTGTAAATCTGCCCTCTCACGAGTACGTAGGTTCGAATCCTACCCTGTCCACCACTTTTGCTCTTTGTGCAAAAGCGCTGCGGCGTGGCCCGATGGGTGAAGTCGGGCACAATTGATTCGTCGAGCCGCAATAAACGTGCATATTTGCAGTAAAATCCCCTTCCTGTGGCGACGCGTAATAAAAACCTAAAAACGCCCCCTAACGTCTTGACTTAATGCCGTCACCCCCGTAGTTTGCGCGCGGGCTTGGTTCTTGGACAGACATGATTTCTCAAAAAGAAAAACTTGATGATTTGTCCAGACGTATCCGCAAGGTAGAGGCGGATATGAATCCAGCGCCCAAGGCAGAAAAAAACCCGCTTCGTGAAGCGGGGTATGATTTTGCCGGAGTTCTTGTCGGTTCCGTTATCCTCGGCGTTCTTCTGGACCGGTTTTTCGAAACGTCGCCGTGGTGTGTGATAGGAATGGTTGTGTTGGGGTTTGTCACGGGGATCATGGGCGTCCGTCGCGTCCTGCAGAAACCCGAAGGCAAAGAGTAAGGCAAAAAGGACAGTCGAGGCATGTCGTCAATATTCGAAGAATTCGAAATTCACCGCATAGGCGAGCCTCTTTTTTCTGTAGGCGGCCACCAAATAGCTTTTACGACGTCCGCCCTATATATGTTTTTGGCTATTACAGGGTGCACCTTGTTCATGGTGTTGGCGATGCGTCCTCAGGCGGTCGTTCCGGGACGATGGCAAATGGCGGCGGAAAAAATATACGATCTTGTCGGCGGGCTTCTCGAAAGCGGCGCGGGAGAAAAGGCGAGACCTTTCTTCCCGTTCATTTTTACCATTTTCTCGTTTATCCTGTTTTGTAATTTGTTTGGTATGTTACCGAGATCCGTGTCGGTGACAAGCCACGTGATTGTCAACTTCTCCATCGCGCTGATTCTGTTTTCGGTGATTATCATTACCGGTTTTGTGCGCCACGGACTTCACTTTTTGAAGCTGTTCGTTCCATCGGGCATTCCCCTTTTTGTGGCGCCCATAATGATTTTTATTGAGTTTTTCTCGTTTTCGGTTCGTCCGTTCAGCCTCTCCATCCGTCTTTTCGGCAATATGCTGGCGGGACATCTTCTGTTGCAATCGTTTTCGGGTTTGACGATTACTCTTCTGACGGCCGGTTGGCTTTCCGGCTTAAGCGTCCTGCCTTTAGGGCTCAATATTGTTCTTATCGCGTTCGAGTTTTTCGTTGCATTTTTGCAGGCATACATTTACGCCGTCTTGTCGTCCGTGTACCTGCATGATGCGATTGAAATGCACTAGTTCTGTTCTCTAACCTTGGGAGTGTTAAATGGAAGAAGCTTCATTAAAATTTATCGGTGTCGGCCTTGCAATGTTGGGAGCCACCATCGGCGCAGGCTTTGGGCTTGGCCGCGTATTCTCGGCATGGCTTGAAGGAATTGCGCGCAATCCGTCTGCGGATGCTAAGCTTTCCAAGATCGGCTTCATCGCCTTCGCCGGTACGGAACTCGTGCTGCTCTTGGGCTTTGTCGTCTCCATTATGACCTTGTACAAGTAGCACGTTTCGATGCGCCTTTTCCGGAACATCCAAGTCTTTGCGGCGACCGTCTTGCCCGCGTTTCTGTGTTCTCTGCCTGTTTGGGCGGAGGAAGCTACAGAAGTTGCTGAAGTGGGCAAGAAAGAAGGATTGCCGCAACTCGACCCGGCGCTTTTCCCCGAGCAGATATTCTGGCTCGCGGTTACTTTTGCCACGCTTTATGTGCTTATGGCCTATGTAGCTTTGCCGCGCGTTGCTAAAACGCAAAGCAACCGCAAACGGGTTATTACCGCCGAAATTGAATCGGCGCGAAAAGCAAATGAAGCGGCCAAAGCGTCACTTGTTTCCGTCGAAAAGGCGCTTCGTGAAGCGCGCGAAAACGCACACGGCAGAGTCAGCGAGATGCTGGCGGAAGTTGCCGAAGAGGCAAATGGTCGTCGTGCGGCTCAAGAGAAAGAGCTTTTGCGCAAACTGCACACGGCGGAAGCCGACATCGCGACAACCCGCACAGCGGCGCTGGCTGAGATGCGTTCAAGTGCTGAAGATCTGGCGGCTGCTGTGGTTGAAAAAATTCTCGGATCCAAGAGTCGGAGAACGGCATGATTGAGTTGCTCGAAGAGTTTATTCATGAAACGGCCAATATATATGCGATCGCCTTCGTCATTTTTTGGGTACTGATTTACCTTTATGTGCGTAAACCCATTTTTCAATGGCTTGACGGAGAGATCGAAAAAATCTCCGCCGAACTTAATACGGCGCATGATCTGCGCGCTGAAGCCGAAGCTGTCCTTGAAGACTGCAAGACGAAGCAAGCTCAGGCCGAACGCGATGCTCAAATGATCGTGAAGATGGCTAAACAGCAGGCTGAAACAATGCGTCAACATGCCGATGCCGAGCTTGAAGCTTCCCTCAAGCATCAGCAGCAAATGGCGGCAGAACGGATACAGCTTGCGCAGAACAATGCCGTGAACGCTGTTCGTGAAGCAGCTGTCACAATGGGGGTAGAATTGGCGCGCAAAATGCTGACGGAAAAACTGTCCGAAAGCGACGCTGCAAAATTGGTCGAAGAAGCCATAGACGAAATTCCCGCGCTAAAAAAGGCCAAGGGAAAAACGGTCTAGTCGGATGTTTTCTGGATATATATCTGGGATACTGGAGCAGGCAGAATCTGTATTTTTCGGCAGTATATATTTGTGAATGCGTCAATGGCGGGTTTGGGGCAACGAACAGGATCGCGACCCTGAGGCAAATTTTCCGCCCATAAATAATCATCGAACGCCATAATCCCGCCGACCTTCAACAACCGAAAGCTCAATAAAGCGTCGCATAATACATCCGGAGCCTGGTGCGAGCCGTCAACGTAGATAAAGTCAAAGTAGCCATTTTTGCCGTCACTTATAAGTTTTGCGAGTTCTTCGTCGCTACGTCCTTTGTGTACAACCAGATCAACCGGTTTTGGCGCGTTGCCGATGGCAATCTTTGTGTTGGCACGAAAGCGGCTCTCTGCTGCGGCCATTTGTTCGCGGGTCGGAGGATTCAGAACTAGCTCTCCGCCTTCCCATGTATCAACACAGTGGATTTCCAAAGGGTGCAGGGCCGATAATTTTTGAATCAGATAACAAATGCTTGCGCCTTCATACGTTCCAATTTCCAAAATTTTTGCGGGCTTTATTTGCGGGATAATTTTTTCCCAGATGGCGCGGGGGCCGTCGAACCAGTTGTTTGTAAATTGAAAGTCATCCATCTGATCTATCCTTTCAATTTTTGCAAGGCTTCCCCGACGTCATGTTGTTCCAACAAAGACTCTCCGATCAAAAACCCGCGTGCGCCTGCGCTTTTCATTTTTGCGACGTCGTCTTTTGTACGGATGCCGCTTTCGCTGACGATAAAGCGGTCGGGAGGAATTGTGCGCACAAGTTCCGCTGCCTTTTTTAAATCCGTCGTCATTGTCTTCAAATCGCGGCTGTTAACGCCGATAAGGGGTGACGGGAGAGCCAAAGCTCGCGCCAACTCTTTTGAATCATGAACCTCGATAAGAACATCCATGCTATAATCCATGGCGGCACGGCATAGTTCGCTTGCCTTGGTGTCGCTAAGCGCAGCCATAATCAGCAAAACGCAATCGGCGCCTATAATGCGGCTTTCCGCAATTTGCCAAACGTCTAGCATAAAATCCTTGCGCAAAACGGGCAGGGAACACACTTGGCTCGCTTCGATCAGGTCTTCGTTTCTACCTTTAAAGTAGGGCGCGTCGGTAAGGACTGAAAGACACGTTGCCCCGGCCTTAAAGTAATCGTTGGCAAGAGAAGCGGGAGAAAAATTTTTGCGGATAACACCCGCCGAAGGCGATGCTTTTTTGATTTCCGCAATAAACGCAGCGCCATTTTGTTCGGTTGCCGAACGCAGCATGCGCAAAAAGCCTCGCGTAGGGGGCATGGCCAAAGCTTCTTTATGAAGAGAGTCGAAAGACTTAAGCCGTTTGGCGGCCTTAACCTGCGCGCGTTTGTCGGCGCAAATATTTTCAAGAATGCTGCTCATGATGATTTTTGATTTGTCAGTTTAATGAGCGTCTGCAAAACGTCCTGAGCCGCGCCGTTATCAAGACATTCCGAAGCCATAGAGGCTCCGTCACGAAGATCGGAAGCTTTACCGCTGACGACCAGAGCGGCGGCGGCATTAAGGGTGACGATGTCGCGGTAGGCGCTTTTTTCTCCTGCTAAAAGGCTTCTAATTTTGTTTGCATTTGAGGCCGCATCGCCGCCTTGCAATTCGTCCGGCAAGGCGTGAGTCAGACCGGCATCTTCCGGTGACACGATGAAGGAATGGATTTCATCTCCTTTTAAGGAAACGACGGAAGTTTTCTCGGTTGTCGTGATTTCATCCATGCCGTCATGTCCGTGCGTCAGCCATGCCGAGCGGCTGCCTAGGGAATGAAGAACTTCCGCCATGGGCTTAAGCCAATCGGGAGAGAAAACACCGATCAGATAGCGTGTAACATTAGCCGGGTTTGTAAGAGGTCCCAGAAGATTAAAGATCGTGCGTACGCCCAGCTTTTTTCTCACAGGCGCAACGAACCGCATCGAAGGATGATGTTTCGGAGCGAATAAAAAACACAAACGAGCTTCGGCAAGGCATTGCTCAAGAATTTCTATAGGGGGATCTAAATTAACGCCCAAAGCGGCCAGAACGTCAGAAGAACCGGATTGGCTTGTGGCGGCGCGATTGCCGTGTTTTGCGACAGGAATGCCGCAGGCGGCAACGGCCATCGCGGCGGCAGTTGAAATGTTGAAGGTTCCTTTGGAATCGCCGCCGGTTCCGACAATATCCATGGCTTCTTTTGGCGCTTTTATCGTTAAGGCTTTCGAACGCATGGATTGAACGGCGCCTAGAATTTCGTCTGAGGTTTCGCTTTTACGATGCAAAGCCAAAAGAAACGCAGCGATAGCTTCCTCGGAAACATCGCCTAAGAAGATGGAATCGAAAATTTCTCTTGTCTCGGCGACGGACAAACTCTCTTTGTCTCTTAGTTTATGAAGCGCAGTGGCAATCTTCATGATCTCGTTCTAACCCATTGATATACAAGAATTTCTGTCCACAAATACTTTTCCTTACCAATCATAGCATGATAGCGCTTCTTTGAAATAGGATAAAAAAGAGATTAACATACTCAAAAGCTGCTGTTTTTTCCTGAAATCATAGATTGACTCCACGGATCTTTGGTTAGCCTTAGGTGCAAGTAATTTTTTGTTGTAATTAGCTAAATTAACGAATCCTTTGCCAAAATGGGACAGACTGAAAATACCATGAATGAACCGAATCCAAATAACCGGCCTGGTAGGCCTCAAGTCTCAATCGGCTCGATGTTCCGGTACATGAATCGTGTGGATATCGGTTCTCTGATCACGCCTTTTAGGCAAAGTTCGCAGTTGTTTCTTCAGCTTATTGCGTCGACCTTTGCCATATATAAATTATTGCCGATGGATTATCCCGGGCTGCGCGATCTGAGCGTGCCCTTATCTCTCAAACAAATCGTTCGAACGGCGTGGGGAAACGTACGTTTTACGCGTGACCGTGCCACGCAAGCGATCCTATTTTTTGCTGTCATGGGCATTATGATTTTCGGCTCGCTTGTCGTCCTTTCCGCCATCTTCTCGTTTTTTATTGGGACTGCACAGGCGGCAAGCTGCTCTTATTCCTCGACAGGCACCTTTGCCCCAGAATGCAACGATGTCGCGCAGGCATGGCTTGATTTTCTGTTTAATGGCGGACAACTTCCCTCTTCGCCGGAAATGATAGACTCTACCACCAAATCCTTTGGCTCGGCCAGCCAAGCGGACTCGGCCTTTGGAATTCAGGTCGCGTTGCAAGGCATTCTGGGTTTTTACAGCAATGCGATACTTATCGTCGCTGCTCTTGTCCTATTCTATCATCTAGCTTCGATGGTGTTGGAGACGGCGCATACGGGAGTGCCAATGGGCAAGCAGGCGCGTCAAATCTGGGCGCCGTTGCGCCTTGTCATGGCTATCGGCCTTCTCGTTCCCATAAGTGGCGGATTAAATTCCGGCCAATATATAGTCATTAAGGTAGCCGAACTCGGCTCCGGTCTTGCCTCGCAAACATGGTCGCTGTTTCTCAGCGCCATGACAGATCCCGCGAATTATTCGGTTGGTTCTTATCCGATGATGACGGATTTTGCAAAAACGATGATCAGAAATTATGCTTGTATGGAGGCTATGAATGCGCGTGTGATCGCTGCTGCCAAGTCAGCGGGAGCGGCTTCTGTGCGTATGCCAATACCATATGATTCTGCGCACATGCCGGCTACCTACGGCACCTCAACATTTCAAAACCCGAGCTCTGCTACTATTAATGGAGAATTTGGTGACGCTGGGAAAGGACAGGGCAAATATTCCTTCGCAACACAAGATCTAGATGGATTCGATGTCTGTGGGTACGTGTTTCTCCCGTCGGCAAAGAACGAAAGTGATGGTTATTCGGAACAGATATATGCGGCGCATCGTTCGGCTTTGTTTACAAGCGCGGGCGCGCTTCACGATGCGGGTAAAGCGATTCTTACGCTTATTCCTAATGCCGATGGCGGGACGGCGGACGATAAAGCATCGGTTGATATCAATAGCGTTATTCCGCGAGCCATAGCCAAATACCAAATAGAAGTGAATAACCAGTTGAAATCAGCTGTCAGTTCACTGAAGCCGACAGGATTGACCTCCATTCGCGATGCTATGCAGCAATATGGTTGGGCGTATGCGGGCGCTTTCATATCAACAATTGAGCGCATGCAAGGCATGATAGGCTCAGCCGTTCAGGCGGGCACGCCTAAGGCTGGTGAGCCGAAAGTCAAAGATTCAAATCTGCTCAGAAACACGGCCATTGGTGCAGGGGTGGGGGCTGGTGTCGGTTTGGCGCCCGTTGGTGCAGCGGCTGCAGCGATCTATACTTTGGCTGCGGAGAGTACACGACAGAAGGTTGCTGCCGATATGGATAAGTTCTCCGCGAGTATGGATTTAGCTTTGGCATCGGGGGTAACGACGACGCCGACGACAGGCGACGTCATTAGCGCCCAATGTGCGGCGACGGCCGGTGTAGATGAGCTTGCCGCGCAAGTGGCTAAGGGAACGGGAGGAAAAGATTCTGGTATCGAATACGTCATTGACGGGATTTTATGGGTTGTCGATATAGTTGCTACGCAAAACGGCGTATGGCAAAGCGGTACGGGAGAGACCTGTAAAACAAATGGGGCAAAAACCTTTAAGCTTGGCGTAACGTTTTCTAGCGGAGTTGATGCGCTGCAGGAACTTGCGACGTTTGGACACGCGAATGTCAATACAGGGCTCAGGATGATGGGCTATGCCGTTTCGGCTACGTTAGTAGGAGGCATCGCCGCATTATTAGGTGCGGGAGCTGTGGGGGCCGGGGTGGGCGCTTTAGTTGCGGGAATCTTCAGCTTCTTCGCCATGATGTTTCTTGCTCTTGGCTTTATCTTTGCTTTCATTTTGCCTTTGATACCTTTCACCCGTTTCTTCTTTGCCGTCATTGTCTGGATCGGCGAAGTCATAGAATCCGTGGTTGCGATTCCGGTTGTGGCGTTGGGGCATCTTAATCCGGAAGGCGAAGGCTTCTTGTCACAGCAAGCCAAGACGGCATATTTCTTCGTCTTCAGCATTTTTCTCAGGCCGATTATGACGGTCTTTGGGCTGATTGTAGGTTTGCTGATCTTTATCGTTGCCGCGAACTTTCTGACCTATGCCTACGGCGTTGCGGTGGCTTCTTACGGCGGCACGGCTTATGCGCATGAGCTGTTATCTAAGTTCATTTATACGGCTTTGTATTGCTACATGATGTTCGTGTGTGCGAACAAATCGTTCGAGATGATTACGCATTTGCCCGAAGGGGCTGTGAAATGGATGGGCGCGCCGAAATCGCAGACGCCTCAGCTTGGCGATATCAAAGAAATGCAGCAACACGAAACTCTTGTTGCTGGTCTCGCCATTGATAAGGGCATAGATGGCGTCAACAAGACGGCCCAAGGGGTGAGTGGCGCAGCAGGCGAAATCCGAAAGGGCAGAGACGCCGACACCGCCACTCAAACGGCTGCAGACAGGCATACGGAGCTTATTGACACGATCAACAGGCATCCTTAATGCGATTGTATTGACACGCCTTCCCAATCTTAGTCTAGTATGAGGGCTCTTCCACAAGGGGTTCTCCGCTATGACGTTTTTTCGCGCACTAGCTTATATTCTCCTCGCAAATTTTGCATTATCCGGCATGGCCACTGCCGCCGAAGAAATACGCATCGCCTACCAACCTAGCCCTCTTTATGCGCCCATGTTTATTGCCAAAGCCAATAAGTGGGTCGAGGAAGAAATCCAAAAATCCAAATCCTCCGCCGAAGTTAAATGGAGCGTCTTTGCCGCAGGGCCTGCGATCAATGAATCTTTTGCCGCCAATCAACAGGACATAGGTTTTCTAGGCGATACGCCCGCGCTGATTGGCAAATCGGTGGGCATAGATACGAAAATTGTCGGTCTTTCGGTAAAAGGCTCCAAAGGCCAGGCCGTTATCGTAGGAGTAAACGCCTTATATACGTCGCCCAAAGACCTGAAAGGCAAGAAGGTTGCCGTCATGAAAGGGTCATTTGCGCAACATTTGCTTGCTCTGGTTCTTAAAAAAGCGGGCATGACGATGGCCGATGTCGAGGTAATCAACATGCCTCCTGCAGAAATTCCTCCGGCGATTATCGCGGGTACGGTGGACGCCGGAGTTGTGTGGGAACCGTATCTGACGCGCTATGAAAGCGAAAAGGCGATCCGCATTTTAACCGATGGCACGGGGCTTAAAACCGGCGTGCAGCCTATCGTAGCATCAGGCGAGGCGATAAAAAACAAGCGCGTTCTTGTCGAGGCGTTCTTGAGAGCCTATGCGCGGGGTGAAGAGTATATACGCAACCACCCGCATGACGCGGCTGTGTTGGTGTCCAAGGAATCCAATTTATCTTCGGAGCTTCTAGAAAAAGTCTTCGCGAAGCAAGCGTTCGCGCCCGTACTGACCGAAGACGATATTAATGAATTTAAAAAGACAGAAAGCTATATGCGCGCCATCGGATTGCTTAAAACAGGCGTTGATGTTGACGCATGGATTGACCGTTCCTTCTTTCCTGCCGGAGTGGGTCAATGAAGGATAGGGGTCTGTCTCGTTTTTCAGCCGCCGCGCTGTATGTTTTTTTGCCCGTTGCCCTTCTTATCGTCTGGCAACTCTTATATGAACTCGGTTTCATCCGCGCGTTGCTTTTGCCTCCGCCTTCCAAAATTGCCGATACGTTTTTAGCTCTCCTTATGAGCGGAGATTTGCTCCGTCATTTGGGCATCAGCCTTTTAAGGGTAATTGAAGGTTTTGCGCTTGCTTCGGTCGTTGGCTTAGCCTTGGGTACGGCGATAGGCCTTTCCCGTGCGCTTGACCGATCAACGGACCTTATGATTCAGCTCATGAAGCCCATACCGCCGATAGCATGGATTCCCCTGACAATCCTGTGGTTCGGCATCGGCGAGGAAAGCAAAGTCTTTATTATTTTTCTGGGAGCGCTCTTTCCGATCCTCGTCAACACCATTGACGGCATCCGTCAGACCGACGGTCGTTATGTCGAACTCGCGCGCGTTTTCGAAACGAAACGTCTGCGTTTCATTATGAGGGTCGTATTGCCGGGGGCGTTGCCGTCAATCATGACGGGCTTGCGCGTGGGCATGATGATCGCATGGATGTGCGTCGTGGCGGCAGAGCTTATCGCCGCACCAAGCGGCATCGGCTTTATGATTATGGATGCGCGCCAGATGATGCAGACGGATCAGGTATTCGTCGGCATGATCGCTATAGGAGCCACGGGCAAAGTTCTCGACGTTCTTTTAAGAATGGTCGAACGCCGCCTCATTGTATGGAAGGCGGAATACCGATGAACGTGAAGAAAGAGCATTCAGAGCACTTGATCGTCAAAGGGCTGTCCAAAACCTTTTATGGAGGCAAACGTCCTGTCAAGGCGCTGCGCAATGTATCTTTAAGCGTTGAAGAGGGAAGCATCACCTGTATTGTCGGAAAATCGGGTTGCGGTAAGAGCACCTTACTGCGCGCCATAGCAGGCCTGGAAACGGAATATGAGGGCCTTATTGCCCTCGGAAGCAAACCCATTCTCGCGCCGGGACGCGATCGCGGCGTCGTATTTCAGGAACACAGATTATTGCCGTGGCTGACGGTCGAAGGCAACGTCGCCTTCGCGCTTCAGGGGCTGTCAAAGTTTCAAACGCGCCGTCGCGTGCTTGAACAACTCAAAATAGTGGGGCTTACAAAAAGCGCGCGGCACTATCCGCATCAGCTTTCGGGGGGGCATGGCGCAAAGGGTTGCGATAGCGCGCGCTCGTTAATCGGCCAAAAATCCTGCTCCTTGACGAGCCGTTTGGCGCGCTTGACGCTTTGACGCGCCTTCAGATGCAGGAAGAGATATTACGCATCTGGGAAGCGGAAAAAACGACGATGGTCCTCGTGACGCACGATATCGACGAAGCGATATTTTTAGGCGATCAGGTGATCGTGATGGGGCATGCCCCGGATACGATGAAGGAGAAGTTTTCAGTTGATCTTAATCGCCCGCGCGATCGCAGCAGCGCTGTTTTTACTTCGTTAAAGAAGGAAGTGCTGTCGAAGCTCCTTGAGACGCCGTTGTAGGCCTGACGGCTTCCTGAAGAGATGCAGTTGCTGTCGCGCCAAGGACGGGAACGGGAAAGCCAAAGGGGTAATTGAAAGATGTCGTCAGAGGCGGCATGGCGCATGCAATCTCATGGCCGATAAATCCCCCCGCAAGAATGGCAAGGAATGTCGCGGCTGTCTCCTGAAGATCTAGGCTTTCTTTAGGGGCGGCCTTTTTTTCCTTCCCCTCAATCATATTCTTTTGTTTTTCCAAATCGGCCTTTTCTTTCAAAATGGCGTTTTCATTTTTCACTTGCAGATAGGTCAACGCGGCGCTGGTCATGACAAGGGCTGCCATGGTGACAACAATGGGGGAAAAGCCCGGATTGCCCTTGTGGGCATAGGCGGCGCCTTCCGCGATGGTTCTGACGATCATGGTGAAGATGGAATTTATAGCAAGAGACTCTGCGGACGATATGAACGTCCTGGAGTTTCTATTGCCGGCTTTGGAAGTTACAGCGTTCAAACGGTTTTGATCAAAATCGCTCATGTGAAATACGCCTCCTGAAAATATGAGACCATTTTACACGAAAATGGCTTATCATTCCCTTAATATAATGTCGGGATTACTTTCATTTATTGTGCAAGGCGCTAGTGCGCATATAAATAATTTATTAACCATGATCGCGCCGTTTGAAAAACGCTCACAATTCTTTTCGCAGTAAAAAGAACATCCGCCCCGCCGCGCGTCTCAGCATGTCGCGCAATAATATCCCTTGCAAAAATTTTCTCATCCGATGCGTGCGTATAAGGGCACACACCGACCAGACTCACACATTACATTCACATCGCCCGCTAACAGACTGCACTGCAAAAATTTTATGTCGTTAGGTATGCCAAAAATGGCCTAAATGTCTGAAATTTCTGATTCTTGGCGCTGGTTTTTGTTGCACGAATCAAAGGAAAAGATTCAAATGCGAATAATTGATTCCCGCGCGAGGTTCTGCGCCAATAAAAACCGGAGGTTTTTACATGATTAATTTGTCGATGGCAGATCCCGAACACAACCTGCGTCCACGTCTGACAGTCGTCGGTGTCGGCGGCGCGGGTGGCAACGCCATCAACAACATGATCCGTTGCCAGCTTGAAGGCTGCGATTTTATCGCGGCGAATACGGATGCTCAGGCTCTAGCGATGTCTCTGGCTGCCCGCAAGATTCAGTTGGGTATCAACTTGTCCCGCGGTTTGGGGGCAGGGTCGAAAGCCGATGTGGGGCGTGCGGCAGCGGAAGAACAGATCAACGATATTATGGCGAGCCTTGAGGGCTCGGACATGGTTTTCATTACGGCAGGCATGGGCGGCGGGACAGGAACGGGCGCAGCGCCCGTCATCGCGCGCGCCGCGCGCGATTCCGGAATCCTGACGGTTGGCGTTGTGACAAAGCCGTTCCATTTCGAAGGCAACAACCGCATGCGTCAGGCCGAAGCCGGCATTGCAGATCTGCAACAATATGTCGATACGCTGATCGTCATTCCCAACCAAAATCTTTTCCGCATCGCCAATGAGCGCACGACATTTGCGGAAGCTTTCCGTCTGGCTGACGAAGTCCTGCATTGCGGCGTACGCGGCATTACGGATTTGATGGTCATGCCGGGCTTCATGAACCTCGATTTCGCGGACGTCAAAACCGTGATGGGCGAAATGGGCAAGGCAATGATGGGGACGGGCGAAGCTGACGGCGATAACCGTGCCGTACGCGCGGCAGAAGCCGCGATTTCCAACCCGCTGCTCGACGATGTCTCGATGAAGGGCGCGCGCGGCGTTTTGATCAACATCACGGGCGGTCTCGACATGACGCTGTTCGAAGTTGATCAGGCGGCCAATCGCATTCGCGAGGAAGTCGATCCCGAAGCCCAGATCAAGGTCGGTTCGACGCTTGGCGAAGCGCTGGACGGCAAGATACGCGTTTCCGTTATCGCAACGGGCATTGATGCCGCCGCGCAGCGTGCGACAGCGCCGGCGTCCGCAACGGGTATAACGGCAGCGACGGCAGCCAAAGCTCGTGCGGCAGTCGCTTCTGCGCGGACACAGGTGCAGCAACAGCAGGCGCAAGCGCCTGCCTATGCACAACCCGCCTATCCGCCTCAGGCGACGGCAGCTCCGGCGCAACCCGCAGTTCAGGCTGCCCCGGCAGCTCCAGTTGTTCAAACAAACTACTTCACAATGCCGCAAGCGATTATCCCGCATGCGGACGTTCTTCCTCATACCGCGCCGATCGAAGCGGTTGAGGCCGAAGCCGAAGCAATGACCTCCGAACCTGAACCGGAAGCAGCACCGGTTATTGAAGAAGAAATTGCAGAACCCGAAGTGGCTGAAGTTGCAGCGCCTCCCGCTCCAACAGCGTCCGTCGCTCCGCCAAGGGCTGCGACGGAATCCCATCGTAGCGCGCGGCCCTCATCGCCCATGGCGTCAACGTCGGATATGCGCATGACGCAATTGTCCGGGCAAGTTTCTCCGCCGCAAAGTGCGCCCGAGCAACGCCGCCAAAGACGTGCGGAATCCCTGTTTACGCGCATCACGGGCTTTGGATTGGTACGTCCATCGTCGCAGCATCATGATGAAGAAGCTCATGATACGCAAATGATGGAAGATCCTATGGCTACGTCGCATCACGTGGACGTTCGTCCGTCGGATCGTCCCGTTTTGTCGGAGCAGCCGGAAGATTTGCTGGAGATTCCAGCCTTTCTGCGACGCCAGACCAACCACTAGGGCTTTTTTGCATAATCCTAACTCGGGCGGGTGACGCTTCGTCGCTGGGGTGCTCGTGTCTTCGCATACAAGAAAGTATGCTCCGGTTATGTGAGACTCTCTCCTCGCATTCCTTCCGTCCGAGCGGGTTCTGCAAAAAAAGTTTCTAATAGAAAACCGCGCTTTTAGCCTCGGCCTGATGCGAAGGCCATTATGGCTTAAAGAAACTCCTCAATTGTGTGCCATAATAATCTCAGGTTCTCCGGCTCACTCAGCGAATGGCCTCCGTCCTTTATCAATGTCACGCGTATGTCGTCGGCCAGTAATTTTTTGGCGATATGCGGCGCATATTCCCAAGGAACGTCCGGATCTTTCATGCCCTGTAACAGACGCACGGGGCAGGGAAGACGCAAGGGCGAACGTAAGACGAGGTGTTTCCTGCCTTCTTTAATAAGCTTCATCGTAAAAGGCACTTTATGGCCTCTGAAAGCATCGGATTCATAGTGAACGCCCGTTTGTTGTATTTTTTTGCGCGCAGAAGGGGATAATCTTTTCCAAACGAGGTCTTCGGTAAAATCGGGCGCGGCGGCGACGCCGATGAAGGCTTTGATTCGTTTTGGCCGAGCTTTTGCCAGAAGAAGCCCCATCCATCCGCCCATGGACGAGCCGACAATGATTTGCGGGCCAGCTGTTAATTTATCGAAAACGGCTAAGGCATCCTGAAGCCAATCGCCAATGGTCATTTCAAAAAAATCGCCAGAGGACCTGCCATGACCGCGATAATCGAAGCGCAGGAAGCTTTTGCGCTTCTTTTTGGCTTGGGCGGACAAAAACGTCGCTTTTGATCCCGTCATGTCGGATACATATCCTCCAAGGAACAAGATTCCAGGCGACTTTTTTTCGCCAACTTGCCGTTGATAAGCGATGCGGCTATCCGCTAGACTGAGGTAATCCAGAGTCATGTTGTTTTCTCTCCGTAGGCCATGAGTACTCTTAACAAGAAAAAGCTGCCGCATAAAGAGTCG
>JBAZLX010000023.1:0-18129 GCA_041650075.1 Bdellovibrionales bacterium
GCCATTTCAGCCGAAATTTGAGGACTATTGCGTAAAGCCAAAATCGCCTGATAAGCTGCCCCATTTTCAACAGACAAATGGCCGTTAGAATCCTGAGAAATCTGAGATGCATAACTACCAAGGCCATATTGGCTCCCATATTCTTTGACCACGTGCAGCCATGTTTGATTAGTAAATTGAAATAAACCCGTTGCACTGCTCGTTGTTGCCTTGGCAGTAGGATCAAAGCTGCTTTCCTGCGAAGCTTTTTGCATAAGATAGGTAAAATCGACACCAGTTTTGGACGCAGCACTATGAATCGCGCGAAGAACATGTTGGGACACATTTCTGCTATCCGATTGTTCTACAACCGAATTTAATGATACTGCTGTGGTAGCTTGCGAGCCCAATGTCACATCTCCTTTTCGTTACCGATACCTTAGCAATGGGCGTGCCAAATTTTTTAGCGCTTGTGGGCGTGAAATTATGGTAAGAAAATGAATGTGTTAATCAAGTACTTTGGTCGTATACGCCTGACCATCCGCAGAATATCTTACTATTTTCTCCAAATAGAGAGGCATTATGCCGTTTCCTTATACCCCCCCTTTATCCGAGATTCGCTTTGTTCTAACTCGGTTAATTGGCACTGAGAAATTATCATCTTTGCCGGGATACGAGGCTGTCGGAGAGGATATCATCGATGCTATTTTGGATGGGGCCGGAAAAATCGCCTCTGAAGTCTTTGCCCCACTGAACGATACCGGAGACAAAGTCGGCATCAAATTTTTGAACGATACAATCGTAATGCCCGAAGGATTTAAAGAAGCCTATAGAGCCTACATTGACGGCGGCTGGAACGGATTACAAGTTGAAGAAAAATTTGGAGGGCAAGGATTACCTTCTTTACTCGGCACGGCCGTCTTTGAAATGCTGCAAGCGGCAAACGTATCTCTCTCCTTGTGCCCCATGCTTAACGTCGGCGCCATAGAATTACTCTCGATGCATGGAGATGAATCCACGAAAAAGAAATATTTGCCAAAAATGGTCAGCGGCGAGTGGAGCGGCGCAATGGACATGACAGAATCTCAGGCAGGTTCGGATGTCGGTGCGGTCAAAACCAAGGCCGTTGCGGAGGGAGATCATTATCTTATTACTGGCCAAAAGATTTTTATCAGTTACGGCGACCACGATATGGCCGAAAACATTATCCATTTGGTCTTAGCGCGATTGCCAAATGCACCGGATGGTACGCGCGGTTTATCGCTCTTTCTTGTGCCAAAAATTTTGGTTAATAACGATGGCACTTTGGGCAACAAAAACGAAGTGCGCGTTGTATCGATCGAACACAAAATGGGAATGCACAGTAGCCCAACCTGCGTCATGTCTTATGGCGATTACAAGGGCTCTGTTGGCTATCTGATCGGCAAGGAGAACGGTGGTATTGCTGCAATGTTCACAATGATGAACAACGCACGATTAAACGTTGGCATACAAGGTCTTGGCGTTATGGAACGCTCTTATCAACACGCTCGCGATTACGCCAAAACCCGCGTACAAAGCCGACCGATTGATAATCCGAAAGCGGCATCAACAACCATTATTCATCATCCAGATGTTCGCCGCATGCTTATGATCATGAAGGTCCTAACTGAAGCTGCACGTGCCATTGCTTACCAATGCGCTCTTGCCATAGACGTATCCAAGCATAGTCAAGACGCAACACAAAAATCGGAAGCATCGGCAAGGGGCGCTCTTCTAACGCCAATTGCCAAAGCATGGATAACGGACCGTACCAATGAAGTTGCTTCAATGGGTATTCAGGTTTTGGGCGGCGCTGGATATATTGAAGAGGCTGGAGCGGCACAGCACATGCGCGATGCGCGCGTTTTAGCAATTTATGAGGGAACCAACGGTATTCAGGCTCAAGACCTTGTCTTTCGTAAGTTGGTCTACGATCAAGGCACAGCCTTTTATTCAATGACAACCGAAATAAAATCCTTTCTAAATAATTGGCCAAAAGATATGCCGAAGGACTTTGGTGTAATATTTGAAAACCTCTCTCTTGCATTGACTGCCGCTGTTAATTCCGGTGCCTGGATACTTAAAAACGGCAAAACAAACCCTGCCATGACGGCCGCTTCGGCAGAACCTTTTCTTCAGTTGTTCGGCAACATACTCGGAGGCTATTATCTGGCACGTTCAGCGCTCCTCGCACAGGTGGATTTAACAACCAAAAAAGGCCATCCGGAATATCTTGTTTCAAAAATTATTTCGGCAAAATTCTATGCAACCCATTTTTTGCCGCACTGCCAAGCTTTGTCGGCAACCATTTACACAGGAGCCGATGCAACCATGTCAACAACCGAAGCATCCTTTATTTAGTGGGCATAATACCATCGCCCGCTCTCTTTCTTCGCCAACGCACAAATTTTTCGCTTATTAATCAATACATTATGATTGATATTGCCAAACTTTTATCGGTCGTTAAGCTCGCCTAAGTATAGTGGAACCATTACAAAGAACCTATAATTCGAAAGCAATGCGGGTCATTTTTTGCATTGCGTATGAGGATACAGATGACAGATGTGAGCTCAATACCCCCCACCCCGCCCGTTAGCGTACCTGCGCCTGCAACGTCAAGCAGTGTGCAAGCCCCCCAACCAACGCCCGCAGCCGCAACGTCACCGACACAAGAGAGCGCGACATACACGGCGCTTGCAACAGCTTCGGCATCAAATATCCGAGGTGTCGGCGTCAACCAGTCCGTTTAGGTTCATTATCCTAGATAGCACTGCTGGTGATTGTCTGATAAGCGCTGATAACCTTATCGCGGATTGCCGTAATTTCGGTCAGGACAATTTCCGCATTATCCATAGCCGTCACGACGCTGGCGAGATCGGCCTTACCTGATACAGCCGCAGTCGCAGCCTTTTCTCCCTCATGTAAGGAATTAACAGCGCCACCAAGGAAATCTTTTACAATGCTGCCAAAATCACCGCCCCCCGTGGCTGCTGAAGCCGCAGTGTCTCCCGAGGCATCAAAAAGCCCACCGCTTTTCTTATATGCCGATACGGCATCAATTGGATTCATAACCATTCAGTCCCCCCATTATTGCAACATTCCGATCGTCTTCAAAATCATCGTGCGTGAAGCAGCGATGACATCAAGATTGGCCTGATAAGAACGGCTAGCCGCGCTCATATCCATTGTCTCAATAAGCGGATTGACGTTTGGCTGCAAAACATATCCCTGCGTATCCGCTGCAGGATGAGACGGATCGAATTTTTTGACAAATTCCGAGTTATCAAGTCTTACACCATCAACTTTTACTTTGTAAGCGCCAAGTGCTTTGTCGAATTCCTTTTTAAACGTAATAACCTGACGCTGATAAGGTTTCTGTCCTGGCGCAGATGCCGTCGTATTTGCATTGGCAACATTTTCGGCAATAACCTTCATACGATGGTTCTGCGCCTTAAGCGCCGAACTTGAGATTGCAAAAATATCTGTCGTCTCGTTTGCCATCTATTTCTCTATTAAGCGCTGCCGCTACTTCCCTTTAAGGCAATCTTAAATAACCCTGTCATTTTGCGATAAATCCCCGTCATCGTCTGGTAATCAATTGACGTTTTGGACACTTCGGCCATTTGTTGTTCGATATCAACCGAATTGCCGGAAGGAAGAACATCCGTATCTTTTGATTTTATCGTCTGAGCATTAGTTCCAGCCATTGAAGCAGGAATAATGTGGCGAGAATCCGTCGTCATCATGCCAGATGCCGCCTGTTTCAGCGCCGTATTAAAACTAAAGGGCTTGAGTTCTAGTTGTTTATATCCAGGCGTATCAACGTTCGCGACATTCTCGGCGATAACAGCTTGTTTCTGGCTAAGGTAAGACATTTTCCCAACCAGAAGATCAAAAAGTCCTGAGATGCTAGACCCCATGTGCCCTCCTCACGCCAAATAGCCGCTATCTGCAAAGGCGAAATATCGTCGTCTTTGGTTGGTTAATAAAAGGTTAATTGCCCTTTACATAGAGTTAAGGTAAAATCCTCGGATGGAAGAAAACCAAGACTTTCAACCAAACACCTCACCAATATTTCCGTCAGGACGGCGGGCGGTTGCCGTCGCCATAAAAGGAAGCATCGGAGAACTGCAGGAAGCCCCCCCTGATTCTCTACCCAAGGTTATCGCATCCGGCTATGGAAAACTAGCGGAACAAATTCTTGATCTGGCCTTCGAAAAAGGCATTAAAGTACGCGAAGATGCGGATTTGGCAGAATTGCTGGCTACGCTCGACCTCGACACTCCCATTCCATGCGAGGCCATAGTCGCTGTTGCCGAGATTCTGGCCAAGGTCTATGAGGCAAATGCCCGCCTTATTTCCTCGTCAGCCGAACTTAAAGGACAAGCATAATGCCTCCCCTTTCCAGTGCAAAGGCCATTGAATCCATTACTCAACAGTTTGAGTCTATTGATGCCTACCTGCAAGCCGTCTATGAAATTCTTCAAGAAGGGCATATGCCCGATATTGCAGATTTAGATGACAGAGTTGCCCGCCTATGTTCAAGCGTGGAAAAAGCCCCTCTCGAAATTCAGAAAGACTGCCTAAAAAGGCTCGACACACTTATGCTAAATCTAAATAATTGCGAGAGCTCTATGGTAACGTTCCAGAAAAATTTACCGAAGAAAGTCTAAAAATGACCGATGCCGAAGATATTTCCTTTCTACGCGTTGTAATTGCCTTTTCATTCGTTCTCGCACTTATGGCTGGCTTTGGCGGTGCGCTTAAATACCTTAATGCACACGGTTTTACGTTACGGCCAAAAAATTTTCGCACACGGCGACTTAAGATTGTTGAAAACCTTTCCCTCGACGCCAAACACCGCTGTGTCATTGTACGTTGCGACGATCATGAACATTTACTTCTCTTGGGCAATCAAAACGATATAGTCGTTGAAACGAATCTTCCTCCAGTCAAAGACCAAAATTCTTCATGTTAAGTTTATCAAAAATTATACCCCGCCTCATAGCCGGGGTCTCTGTTGCGCTATTGATTGCCTTCGTGCCAGTTGAGGCTTTTGCACAATCAATTCATTTTGATATGGGGCATGGCCCTTCGGCAACATCTCGAATTATTCAAACCGTCATACTCATAACTGTCCTATCGTTGGCACCATCTATTCTTGTAATGGTTACGAGCTATACGCGCGTTATCGTTGTTCTGGCTTTTTTGCGTACGGCCTTAGGCACTCAAACAACCCCTCCTAATATCGTCTTAATCAGCCTCGCTCTGTTTCTAACAATGTTCATTATGCAACCAACTCTTGATCGCGCGTGGGAAAACGGCGTACGTCCTTTGATGAACAACCAGATTGACGAAGAGACTTCTTTTGAACGGACAATGGAACCGATTCAGGAATTCATGCTGAAACATACGCGTTCAAAGGATCTAAATCTATTTATCGAAATAGGTAAAGCCAACGAATCTGCGACAAAACCCGCAGCGACCGAAAAAGCCTCACCGACAGAACCTCAAAAAGATAAAACCTCAGCCGATAAAGCAGAAACAAAGGCCAGTGTTCCTATCCGCGCCTTAATTCCTGCTTTTATGATTTCCGAATTGCGGCGAGCTTTCGAAATTGGGTTCTTACTGTTTCTACCATTTTTGATTATTGATATGGTCGTGGCATCTATCTTGATGTCAATGGGCATGATGATGTTGCCCCCATCGCTTATTTCCCTCCCATTTAAAATTGTGTTCTTCGTATTGGTTGACGGCTGGTATTTAGTCTGCGGCAGTTTAATTCAGAGTTATGGTGGCGGATAACCATTCCGAATATTTTCATTTGATCTAAAATTCTTCAGTATTATTGTAATACCGTTTTTTTGGCAGGCGCAGTGGTCTGGATATCCATTCGTTTTTCTCGCGTATTAGAAATCCAGAGCCAAAAATATCTTTAAGCCCCAAGCCAACCACGATCTCCTTTGCATCAGGTGAATAAACAAGAGCATTGGTTTCTGGATATTCAAAAAATCGCTTTTTGACATCGGATTCTGTTGGTTGAACATAAGAATGGAAACTATCGCTATGCCAGACCATATTCATTGAACGACCGGTCTGAACTTCCCCTAAAGCGAGCCCCAAGTTAACGACAAAGGCAGCCAATCCGTCATTAGGGAGAAATATCGCCCCTAGTTTGCTATTATTGGGAAGTGCTTGGGCGGTTTCATACGCCAGTTTACGCATTGTACACAGACTTGGAGCAGGCCTAACGACGATCCAATCGGTTTTAACAAATGCAATTATAGGAATAATCAACACAATACAGAAGGTACTGGCGCCTCTCAAAAAAGGAGAAGAAAGAAATACAGGCACCAGTTTTTTCTCCTTCATATAAGACATGAACGCTACGGCCATAAACCAAAACGTTGGAACGCCAAGAAAAGCAGCATGCAACATATAACGATGAAAAGAAGCTGCTTCGCGTATAGTGTATTCAGTGAAATCAGACCCTAAAAAGGCTGCAAAAACAAAAACCACGTAACCTATTTGAACGATGGATGCCAGGATCGCAAAACTGCGCCACTTCCCGGGCGAACGGAAGATACTAAAAATACCGCATCCAATCGTTCCAAACATTAATACAAACACCGGGTATTTCCATTTTATCTCTTGCCAAATCCCTTCTAACAACGGTTCAAACAAATCAAACTTCCAAGCATGAAGTGGTAGGATACCGACGCCGCCACCTCCGATTTCAGAATTTGCATAAAATTGCCAAAGCACGCGCAATCCGAGCGCTGGTAAAAGGATAAGAGGCAGTCTTGTCAATGCAGGTATCAGAAAACAACTTCTCCACGAAAGAAAAAGAAAGGCAAAAACCAAGAACAACAAAAGAACAAAATTTGCCTCTTTTATCAGAACAAATGCAATTGCAGTTAATGCCAAAGACAGGGATAATTTTCTTGTTTCTCCGTTATTGTTTAAGCGCAGAATCTCCGTTACGCGCCAGAACATAATCCCGAGTGCTCCACACAGAACCATCGTGCCTGTATCGCCCTGATTTGTTAGTCCAAAGGTTGCAATACTTGAATTGAAAAATACTGTTAGAAGAAGAGCAAGAGATGCAACCCTTAGTATATTTTTATCAATAGAGTGCGTTCGAATATATAGAGCTTCATTTTCTTCTTTTGTCTCAACCAGCATTATTGAAAAAACAAAGAGGAGCAGAAAATTAATCATGGCTCCGCCCTGAACTAAAAATCCGCCTACCAGTAAAGAAGCTAAATAAATTAGATAAGAGAGAGCATATGGGTAACCTGGGTAAATAGAATGAAGTGATGGAACTTCTTTGGAGGGAACATCATTATTTTGAAAAACATAAAGCGCATTAGGAACCCAATGCGAGAAATCATCAAAAGCATATCCCCCAAGACCTACAGCGTTGATTACCGCAAGCACTAATATTCCAGGAAAAATGGCGAGTATCCAATATGAAGCAATAAAAATTCGTTTTTTTATACCAATAGCTACCCCCGCCAACATAAGACAAAAAATGCAGAAGGCTGCAATTAGAAGGGGCTGCTTAAAAAAAACTGCAGCAAGCGTCATTATTCCAGCCACAACGCCCTATCCGACAAATACATCACTGGCACGCAGAGCATTGCCTTGAGCAAACAGCATCCCGATGAGAGCCAATCCCGCAACAACGAAAAGTATCGCAATGGCTCCGGGAGCCAAGGATAAGATGTAGTCGAAAAATCCAAGAGCTTCGCGGCATCCAAAATCAAAGATCATTTATAAATCGCTTCTTCGTTTTAGGCAGCCATCTCATACAAAAAATGAAAGGCTGTGCGCTCTCAAAGCCATACTGACAAAGTGGTGGGCCCGGCAGGATTCGAACCTGCGACAACACCGTTATGAGCGGTGCGTTCTAACCACTGAACTACAGGCCCAGCTAGAAGGAGGTAAGGGATAACAAAATTATCGGTGTCGTCCAAGGGGGAAAGCATCCAAAGATGCTATTTAAACACCCTTCTTTCTGGCTATACCGCGCCAACCTATATCATGACGGCAAAAGCCTTCTGGCCAATCTATTCTTTCGACGGCCTGATAGGCGCTCTTTTGGGCGTCGGCAATCGTTGGCGCAACAGCAGTGACACATAATACCCGCCCTCCATTAGCGATGATTTGCCCCGCCGCATTCTGAAGGGTTCCGGAATGATAAATCATAACTCCCGGCACCGTTGCCGCATGATTAATACCGCTAATAATGCTGCCCTTCAGATATTTCCCGGGATAGCCATCCGCCGCCATAATAACGCCTAAAGCCGTCGTATCATTCCATTCAATCGCAACTTTATCCAACTTTCCGCAGCTACAGGCATAAAGCAACTCAAGCAGATCCGTTTTCAAGCGCGGTATCATGACTTCAGTCTCAGGATCACCAAAACGAGCATTGTACTCAATCAGTTTTGGCCCCGTTTTTGTCATCATCAGCCCGGCAAATAGAACGCCTGTAAAAGGACGCCCAATTTTTTTCATTTCCGCAACCGTAGGATCAATAATTTCGCGCATAATACGATCTCTCATCGCCTCATTGATCATCGGCGCGGGAGAATAAGCACCCATACCGCCTGTATTTGGCCCTTTGTCTCCATCGAAAGCCGCCTTATGATCTTGTGCCGATGTGAAAAAGCGTGCCGTCGTTCCATCGCATAAAGCAAAGAAACTGGCTTCCTCGCCCTGCATAAAATCTTCTATGACAACTTCCGCACCGGAAGAGCCGAAAACCTGCCCAACCATAGCGGCATTAACTGCAGCGATGGCTTCATCAGCGGTACGCGCTATCGTGACACCTTTGCCAGCAGCAAGCCCATCTGCCTTAACGACAATGGGAACGTTTTGTTTAAGAACATAGGCGCGGGCATCCTCTACATCGGAAAAGCGCTTGTATTTTGCCGTCGGCACACCAGCCTGAATGCACAGATCCTTCATAAAGCCTTTTGAACTTTCAAGCTCCGCTGCGGCCTTACTGGGACCAAAAGAGGAAATGCCAACAGCCTTCAGCTCATCAACGAGCCCCAGAGCAAGGGGAACTTCGGGACCTACGATGACAAAATCAATTTTATGGCTACGCGCCGCAGCCACAATTTTTACGACATCATCCGATGCAATCGGTAGGCATTCCCCAACTTCTGCGATACCGGCGTTTCCAGGAGCACAAAATAATTTTTCACATAGCGGAGATTTTACAACCGCCGCACAAATTGCATGCTCGCGACCACCGCCGCCGACAACCATGACCTTCATCATACCCTCCAAAACGAAGAAAATCGTTCAATTTCGCGCATAAGAAATCTTAAAGTCCTGAACGCCTTTAGCTTGTCTTAATCCTTCACTAAGTTTAACAAGCGTCGCACTCTTATGCTTTCCCTTTGATACCGCGACAAAGCGCCACTCATACTGGCCATTATTTTGATTGATGGAAAAAGAACCATTTGCAATTTCGTATCCATGAGAACGGATTAGATGAGAAATGTCGGTTTCTGTCAAACCAACATTCCTGTGAAAAAGAAGCGTAATTAGAACAGCGTGTCGTAAAGGTAAGAGACTTTCAATTTTTGCCCCCCACATCATAAATACGGATGCTAAAATCGATACAGTAAGAGCCGTCCCATGAAATCCGACGCCAACAAGAACACCAATCGCCGAAACCATCCATATAGACGCTGCGGTTGTTAACCCACTGATATTCAACCCATCGCGCATAATTACGCCTGCGCCTAAAAAACCAATACCTGTCGTAATGCCTTGAATAATGCGGCTGGGATCTACATATTTCAGAGTATCAAGAGATTTACCTCCAAACCACGTTTCCGGATGAGCCGATAAAACGACCAAAGCGCATGAAGCCATACAAACAAGCCCATAGGTACGCATACCAGCGGCACGCCCACGATAAGAGCGCTCATAGCCGACAAGAAGACCCAAAAGCAACGCAAAGAAAATGCTAAAAATGGCGGCGACGTTTGCAGCAATTTCCTGCGGCGTCCAATAGATCGTCAGAGCTTCCAAAAGTATGTTACCCATGCGAACGCTCCCGAATCGTTTCCTTGTTAAGAATCCGCGAAACACCCGCTCAATGCAAGACTGTATTGTGCAAGTGTAGCAGCCGTGTCATAAAAAATCACCTCATCCTTTTTGGCTTTTCTTATGTCAGTTTGCATCCAGTATAGTCGCCCGGCTTCTTCACAAAACGAAAGCGAAGTATTTGGCTTCGATGTCGCTGTAACCCGTTTTCTTTCCGCCTATTTTCGTCATAGTGCTGCCCAACAATTCATTTGCCGTCCAACAGATTTTCCCAGTTTTGACCACTTTAAGGAAATGGCTGCCGCCGAAGGCATTGATGCCGAAAAACGTTGTATAGGGCTAGACCCCCGTCATCCTGATAAGAATCTTCAAAGCATCTCTTGCCTTTTTCGTCCGGATCCCTTGATTGTTGATCCTATCTGGAGACGTCAACAGCTGCACACTCGCGGTTATGCAACTTGTGGCCTTGTCCACACAATGAGCGGCGAGCGAATTGCCCACGCAGTTGGCGACTTATGTTTTGCCCCGAGCGAAAGCACAGACGCATTAATCTGTCCCTCGGCGGCCATTCGAGACGCGGTGCTTAATTTGTGGGAGATTCACAGCGATTATATCAATCATCGTTTTGGGAGCAATTTTTCTTGTCCTATACAAACGCCTATTATCCCTCTTGGCATTAACAGCAAAACGTTTTCGAAATACACGACCGAGGACAAACGCAAAGCCCAACGCAAGGCTCTGAGCATAGAGGACGATGAAGTCGTCATTCTCTTTATAGGCCGCTTAAGCTTTGCCACCAAGGCTCATCCGCTACCGATGCTTATGGCAACAGAACGCGCCGCTAAACTTACGAGACGACGCGTGCGTCTCCTGATGTTTGGTTATTTTAAACCAAAAGATATGGAACCTCATTTCCGCAATCTGGCTTCGGATATATGTAAAACGGCTACAGCCGAATTTGTTATGAATGACGATCCGCGTTTTCCGGACGGTTTGTGGGCGGCGGCAGACATTTTTACTTCTTTGTCGGACAATGTGCAGGAAAGTTTCGGACTAACCCCCATTGAAGCAATGGCTTGCGGTCTACCCTCAGTCATTACTGATTGGGATGGTTACCGCGAAGGCGTACGCAATGGTTCGGAAGGTTTTCTTATTCCCGTAACAACGCCTCCACCTTCTGCTGGAATGGCGATTGCTCAAATGTACTATAATGAAAATAATTATGGCGTTGCACTGACGGGCGCAGCTCAAAGCACCAGTGTAGATATCGAAGAATGTGCAAAGGCTTATGCCAACCTCATCAACAATGCGGATTTGCGCAAGAAATTTGGTGAGAACGGAAGAAACCGCGCACGCGATGTGTTTGACTGGCAACATATTATTCGCGCTTATGACGACTTATGGAAAAACCTGTCGGAACAACGCCTTTCCTCCCCTCCAACGCATCCGCTACCAGATCGTTGGCAGGCTATGCATCTTAGCTATCCCAACCCGTGGCAAATGTTTAAAAGCTTCCCAACCACACATTTGGCGCCGACAGATGTTTTGCGTATTGCTCTGGATGCAGATGAGGTTGGCATCCTCATGCGGCACAACATCAATCTTTTTGTGCCACAACTTTTGTTATCCCAAGATCAGTTGTTAGAACTCATTGCGCTCATCCGCCGCGCCGGAGCAGTAAGAATTCAAGATATTCTTGCTGCCTTCCCGAAAGACAGCCACGATTTATTATGGCGATGCTTTGGCTGGATGCTGAAGTGCGGCATTTGCACTCTCGAGCGGCACCGATCATGAATTTAGACACCCTTATTTTCTTTGATACCCTTTGGATTCGTTTTATTCTTGGTTTCATTGTTGGCGCTGCTTTAGGAAGCTTCGCTGGAGTAGTCATATACAGGTTTCCTCGTGGACTTTCTATTGTCAGGCCGCGCTCCCATTGCTTATCATGCAACACCGTTCTTGGCGTACGCGATCTTGTACCTATTATTTCATGGCTTACGACGCGCGGACATTGCCGTTATTGTCATGCAAAAATCGGCGCACAATCCCTTGTTATTGAAACTGCAATAGGGTTTGTCTGCGCCATCGTCAGTATTGCGATCTGAGATATTGTGGAGAACATAATGAATCCAATTCATGTCATCGGCGGCGGGCTTTCCGGATGCGAGGCTGCTTGGCAAATTGCCCAAGCAGGGGTGCCCGTCATTTTGCACGAAATGAGGCCTTTGAAAAAAACTGAAGCTCACCAGACGGGTTTTCTTGCCGAATTGGTATGTTCAAACTCGTTACGTTCGGATGATAGCGAGTTTAACGCCGTTGGCTTATTGCATGATGAACTGCGGCGCTGCGGCTCATTGATTATGACCGAGGCTGACGCCCATCAAGTCCCAGCCGGCGGCGCTTTAGCCGTTGATCGAGATGGCTTCTCGGCAGCAATAACCGAACGACTAACAAAACACCCTCTTATCAAACTTTCTCGCGAAGAAATAACCTCTCTGCCCAAATACTCGCCGAACATGGATTCCATAATTATCGCAACCGGGCCATTGACATCGGCCTCCCTTGCGGACTCCATTCGTGCCGAGACAGGTGAAGAATTTATCTCTTTCTTCGACGCTATTGCGCCCATCGTCTTTCGCGAGAGCATCGATATGAGTAAGGCTTGGATGCAATCGCGTTACGACAAAACAGGCCCAGGAGGCACGGGCTCCGACTATATCAACTGCGCAATGGACAAAGAACAATATGAATTGTTTATCAATGAGTTAATTAATGCCCCTAAAGTAGAATTTAAGGAATGGGAAAAAAATACCCCTTACTTTGATGGCTGCCTACCGATAGAAATTATGGCCGAACGAGGCTCCGATACACTGCGCTATGGCCCAATGAAACCCGTCGGTTTGACCAATCCCCACCTGAATACACGCCCCTACGCGGTCGTTCAATTGAGGCAGGATAATGCATCAGGAACGCTCTATAATCTTGTTGGCTTTCAAACAAAGATGAAATACGCCGACCAAGAACGTGTCTTTCGCATGATCCCCGGCCTTGAGAAGGCTGAGTTTGCGCGGCTGGGCGGCCTGCACCGCAACACTTTTATTAACAGCCCCTTGTTGCTCGACAAACAAATGCGCCTAAAAAAGAAACCACACATCCGTTTTACTGGACAAATTACCGGTGTTGAGGGGTATGTGGAGTCAACCGCAATGGGACTTTTGGCCGGATTTTTTGCGGCTTCCGAACGTAAGGGGTCTACATATCCCGCCCCCCCTCGAACAACGGCAATGGGCGCACTTCTCTCGCACATTACAGGCGAAGCAAATGCCGAAACATTTCAGCCGATGAACGTTAACTTCGGGCTATTCCCAATATTGACTGAAGCTCGCGGCGGCAGAGAACGCAAACACCTGTATACCGAACGTGCAAAAAAAGATTTTGGAGATTGGCTGACGAGCCGACCTAATTAAAATTAAAATCCGGAAAATCCCTAGAGAGCAAGTCGAAAACATGAAATACTTTTTCCGGATGCACGTGGTTCGTACCGTCATCGGGGCCTCCATCGCCATCGCTCCTGACGCTTGTCTTGCTTCCATTGCAGCCGTGGAGACAAACCCATAGCGCATTTGTTCTATAAGCAATTGTCACAGGAAACTCCGGCGGGGAATCCAAAAATCGGATTCATATAGTACCAAAACGGGCCAGTTTGTAAAGAGACCCGCAGTGTGTCTATTCCCGCTCCGATGTGAGCCCTTCACGACGAGCCCGCACGTCGTTGAGTATAGCCTCAACGCCATCGATTTGGATAAGGGTTTGATTGGCTCGTTGCCAATCGCCACCCCGGAGCGCTTGCATCAAAAGCATGACTCCCTGCTCTAAAGCTTGTCCCGCCTTTTGAGCAACACGATCACAATGGCTTGGCTCAACAGCATCGGTAAGTTCGCGGCGTAATTCATTAACCAACGGATTGGCTGCGACTTCCTCCTTAAATTCCTTCTCGTTTAGCTGTAGCCAATATCTTCCACGACGCAAAGGCTCGCGTAGCGTTTCATAAGCTTCTTTCAATGCTTCCAGTTGCTTTGCCGCATGGCCACGCTCGCCCATGCCACGAATGAGAAAACGCTCAGGAGAAAGTGTTTTGCCAAAAGTCGCATACTGGCGCTCAAGCTGTTCCATATCGACATCCAAACGACGATCGAGACCCAAACGGGCAAAATGGTCAATATCGCGTACGGGCTGAATCGTCCCGCAACTGTGACAAAACAAGGCGCGAGTCGAAACCGGCTTTTGACACAACCAACAGTACAAATCCCCGTTAGCCATGCCGACAAATTCGTTCATACCAACAACGTTAGACATTACGTTCCCCGCCTGTTCCCCACAGCAATAATAAAAAACTCTCTATAATCCATTGTTTTTCCGGAAAAACATTTCAGACGAGGCATTTCAAGTTATTATCCAAAGGGAGTGTATTACTTGCTTGAAATTAACCTTTGGGATTGTGCTAGAATGCGCTCGCTCGTTTCTCGGAAAGATTGCATGAACCGAGAGTATAGCAGATTTTTCGACATTTTGCAGCAAGTTAGGTGAAGTCTAATGCCCGAAGTACTTTTTGCAGGTCCAGCAGGACGCTTAGAAGGCCGTTATAGCCCCGGGAAGTCGCCGACAGCCCCAATTGCCCTGATCTTACATCCTCACCCTCAACACGGGGGGACGATGAACAATAAGGTTGTGTATGGTCTTTATAATGCATTTGCCGAACGGGATTTTTCGACGATGCGCTTTAACTTTCGCGGCGTTGGACGAAGTCAAGGAGCTTACGACCGCGGCGAAGGTGAACTGAGCGACGCCGCCAGCGCATTGGATTGGTTGCAAACGATCAACCCCAATGCACGTAGCGTTTGGGTAGCCGGCTTTTCATTCGGAGCTTGGATAGGCATGCAGCTTTTGATGCGCCGCCCAGAAATCGAGTCATTCATCTCGGTGGCACCTCCGGCAAATATGCTGGATTTTAATTTCCTTGCCCCCTGCCCTGCATCGGGACAGATCATCCACGGCGCGGCCGATGAAATCGTGCCGGAACCTTTTGTTGCCAAGTTAGTCAACAAATTATCGAGCCAACGAGGTGTTAAGATTGATTATCATGTTATTCCCGGAGCAACACACTTCTTTACCGAGAATCTCAGCGAACTAACCACACATGTCGAAGATTACCTTGACTTGGCGCTGTATCAACGCCCTGTATCAATGGCAATGACCGCCTAAAATCAAGGCCAAAGGCATCCTAAAAAATGTTGTTTTAAAAAGCTGCAAAGGCTTTTAAGGTCTTTCCGCGCACAGCACGTTGCTCCATAATTTCTCTATATCCATCTGACTTGGGGTTCTCTCTTTCAATGATGCCTTGGCTAAAAACGCGCCTATCACAATTTCTCGGAATCGAAGACCTCCGAGAACGGCTGATGTCTATTGAGAATACCCCTACCGTTTATCCAAAGCAAAACTTTACCGATACAAATTTGGATACATCCGCAACAAAAACAATCCTCGCCTCTCTGCAAAAGCTAACGGAAGGCATCATTACACTCGATAAAAGGCTTAGCTCATACCGTTCTGCTCGATTTCTATCTAGTGTTTCAGAGATATATCCGAAAACGAAGACCGTAATTTTTGCTGGAGGCAGCAATTTCGGAGACAATGTTAAGTATGCATATTTGTCATTTCTCGGAGAAGCCAATAAAGTTGGCGCTTCCTGTTATTACCTTCCTTACAACTCTTCGCAATACAACCAACTCAAAGCATGCGGACTACCTTGTTTGCCTGATGCGCTTTCGGAATACACACCCGATGACATCCGTGTGTGCCTTGGCGCAAAAGTATTGGTGCTTGATAATCATTTTGTGCCTCATAACTGGAAGCACCATCTTCCTCACTCCTTGCTTAGAGGTGCAAAAACCATCCAGCTTTGGCACGGCATTCCAATCAAAGAGATTGGGTTAGAAACCGTTGCAACTGCAAAAATTGATGATCCAAACACGGTCGAAATTATGGCATCCTGCGGGCCATTCGACGTTTTTGTAGCCACAAGCGCAGTTTCCCAAACGGAGTGGGCAAGAAAATTCTCGTTTAACGCCTTTTCCACAGCAGGATACCCGCGCAACGACGTTCTCCTTCGTGACATTAACGCGTCTGATAAAATCAATGTAGACACAAAAACCCTCGCTCTTATTGAAGCCGCGAGTAAAAAGAAACAACCTATTGTTTTCTACGCTCCGACGTTCCGTGACAAAAGCGGAGGAGCTTGGTTTTTTAAAGCTGAAATTTCAAAATTCGCGGATTATTGTGCAAAAAATGATTACCTTTTTTTCGTAAACATGCATCCTGCCGAACAAGAAACTGTTGCATCCTTTCGTCAACGATACCCTGAAATCAATTTTGTTGAACCCTATTCGGATGTATATCCACTCGTTAAGCACGCAGATGTTCTGGTGACGGATTATTCATCTCTAGCCTTTGATTTTCTCCTTCTAGACCGACCCATTGTCTTTTATAGACCGGATCACGCCGATTACATCGCACGATCAAGACATCTAATCAAAAATCATGATCAATATCTTTGTGGCGAAGTAACATCGGCCCTAACCGAACTCACCAAGGCTATTGATATTGCTGTCGGCGTTTGTACTAAAGCAGACACAGATTTATACCGGAGCGCTCGCCAATCATTGCGACATAGGCTTTTTGATTATCAAGACGCTTTTGCCTCCCGTCGTTTGAATGACTTGATTGCTAGCCTTTTAGATTCCGCGCCGTAATAATAATCTCGTTCCCTTATGTGAACCGACTGTACACGAAATGTTCTTTGCCATTTAATTTATTGAATCAATTAATAAAAAACCGGTTATTTCGATGGTTTTTGGCACATAAAAATAATTATTCCGCCTCAAAGCCAGCACATTTCAGCCACAAATAAAAGATACCGTTTTATCAAGTGAGAAATTGTTTCTCTCACTAATGTCTAAACACGGCAAAGGAGCCTAAAATGAAAAACAAACTAGCAACAGTTGCTCTTCTTGTGGGAGCACTATCGTTATCTCCATTTGCTTCCGCATATGCAAACGAGCACCACCCACGTGGGGGGCACCCTTCCCGACATAACCGAGATAATTCTGGGTTAGTACTTGGACTTTTCACTGCGGGAATCGTCGGTACTACAATTGCTCTGGCATCAAACCCAGCCAGCCCCATGATAGTCCAGACACCTCCTCCCCCGCCGCTGACACCAGTTTATGTGACACCGACCCCAGTATACTACTATGCACCTACCTATTGGCATGGGCCAAGCCTAAGACATACAGCACACCGCGGCGCTGTATACACATATGCACCCTCATACTATTACGTTTATAGATAACACCATCCCCACAGAGAGAAATCGCATCGCAGAACCCACGGCTCTACTAATCCAGAGCAGCCGCCCAAGCGTTGATCTGATCTTCCGACCATGCGCTGTTCTGGATAACATAGCTTGTGATTGCCGCTGCTTGCGTGGGTGACATGGCGCTGAATTGTATTGTTGTCAATTCATGAGCTTGCAACGTTGTTAACGAGGCAATTTGTACTGTGCCCAAAGATGCCACTTGCATCGTTGTCAACCCTGCAATCTGCTCAGTTCCCAACCCTGCAAACTGCGTACTCGAAAGCGCCGGGAGATTAATATACTCGAACTTCACAGTATCCAACGCGTTCAACGAGGCTGCGGATAGTCCCGTCACCTGCGTCGTCGTCAATCCAGCTATCTCGGCCGTCGTAAACTGGCTGAACTGCGCCGTCGTCAACCCACCAATCTGCACAGACGTCAACGCGCTGATCTGCGTCGCATTCAATATCTCGACGTCCTGCGTCTCCATCGCCGCTATCTGCGCAGCCGTCAACGCCGCTACCTGCAGCGTCCCAAGCCCAGATACCTGTTCCGTCGTCAGCGCCGCCACCTGCACCGTCCTTAACGCAGCGATCTGAGATGCGCTAAATACGTTAATCTGATCAGATGACAACGTTGCAAAA
>JBAZLX010000024.1:0-17813 GCA_041650075.1 Bdellovibrionales bacterium
GCGCCATTTTTTTCGGAAACGGCGCGAACTTCTTCATGAGAAGCGCGAATTCGTCCGCCGTGATTGATTGGTTTAGCGCGCCGGGCATTTAAGCTTCGCGCGTTCGTCTTCGGCGCGCGTCTTGATGGTCGCCGTCGCATTGGGATATTTTGATTTCAGTTCGCCGAGCGTTACGCAGGCATCTTTGATTTTGTTCAGAGCGCCCAAAGACATGCCCATTTTCAACAGACTGTCCGGAGCTTTAGCTCCTTTCGGATTCTGCTGGTAGGCCTCGGCAAAAGCGATGGCCGCTTCGTCATACCGCGCGCGAACGTAGAGCGTTTCCCCATACCAATATTTGGCGTTATCAAGCAGCTTTTCCTTGGGATTTTTTTCGATAAACGTTTTAAACGCTTTTTCGGCTTCGGTGAAATCGCCTTCGCGCAGAAAATTGAAGGCGCGCTCGTATTGCTCTTGCGGCGTCAGGCCGTAATCGGCCGGCACTGCCGGTAACGACGGCGCTTCCGGCTTATTGACGGCGCCCGTAATCTTATCCCCCTGCACTTTCAAAGCGCCCAGTGAGCCCGCAGGCTCGGCCGGCGCCGCTTGCGCCGGTGCGGGATGCGCAGCGGCAGCGGCTTGCACGGATTCAATTTTTTGCAGGCGCATATCGGTATCGGTTTGTATTTTTTGCAGCGTTTGCTCAAAACGGCGCAGAGCGAATTCGATTTGCTCAATGCGGCCGCTTAACGCGCGAATATCCGTTTCCGCCGCCGAAAGGCGCGTTTCGTTATGCGTCGCGCTGCCGTTGGCGGGACGATCTTCATCTGCGGCCAAAACAGGCACGGACGCCATAAATGCGACGCAGGCCAGAAAAGCGATACCTGATTTTTTCATTTTTCGTGCTTGGGGCTGAAAGTAAAAAGACATCTCCGGGAATTCTAGTCGCCGGACGCGCGAAATTCCAGCCCCAAAAACTTCTTTTGCCCCAGGGCCTAGCCCCTAAGTTAATCCCTTCTCAGGAAAAACTGCGTCAGCAATGCCCGCCGATGGACGAGAAGGAATCGCCTTGTTCACCCACGCCATGAGATCCGCGTCTTGCGCGTAATTGTTTTCCAATAGCTCTTTTAGCGTATAGATGTCGTCGGACGAGTAGCGTTCGTAGTTTTTGACCGCGTTAACGACCGTCATTATCTCCTGCGGCGAAAGGCGAGCCTCTTTTATCTGAACAATAAGCTCGTAAGCATCCGCAAGACCCGTTTCGTATTCGAAGGCCACAATCTTTTTCAGGTTGATGTTTTCGAGATACGTCATCTCGTTCGGCGTAAATTGGCGAACCTCGCCTTTTTCAACGGCAGGATACGAAAAAACAGTACCGTCTTCGGCATTGCACAAAACCTGATAATCCTGAACAGGATTACGAAAATTTTCCGTGGGGTCTTGGAGCAGCATTATCTTTCTCCGAAAAAATCCTTACATGCATAAAAGAAGCGCGAAGGGACGTTAGCATTTCGGAAAATGTCCCAAAACGCCTATTTAGGGTTAAAATGGTTTCACCGCATAGCGCTTGTTCAAAAACAAGCGCGGCGACACGCCATTAAGCGGATTAAAATACCAGTTGTACGGGAGAAGCGCTGAATTTGTTTTTTGAAGAAGGCTGTTGCTTCCTCAATTTAATCGCTTTAACGCGATCAATCTCGTCCTGCGTCAGTTTCGGATTGGCAAGCTGTCTTTCAAAATCATCGAAGGAAACGGGGCCGGTCAAGCGTTCGAGGTAAATGAGTTTATCCTCGTCAAAAGGACCGACAACGGAACGGTCTTTCAGGCTGCTTGCGCCGTCCGGAGAGTTTGCTTTTACCGTGAAGATATATTTTCTGCCGTCCACCGCATGACACACGATTCCGTGGCGCTGTATGATTTGACCCGGCTGGGGCCGCTCGGGAGCTTCATTGTCAGTTTTGCTGTCGTATATCGCTGAATATTCTAAATAAACCATACCCATAATTCTTCCTCATCCATAAATGTTCGGCAAAAAATGAGGGCGCACTATAATGTCCGGATTGCCGGGCACAAAGGTATAGTTAGGGTTAAAATGCTTTCAGCATTCTATCCTCTGCCGCTAAATCGCTTCGGCGGAACCGACTTTGCGACGACGGCCACGGCGCGGAATGTCGCTGAATTCGCTTAAGGCTCCGGGCGGGATTTGCCCGTTGTTGCGCAGCTCGGTCAGCGCGCGTTTCAGCGCAATCTTTTCGCGTAAATCGTCCTGATCCCCGATGCTCATGATCGCCAGACGGTTCTCTATCAGGTCGCTCAGAACTTCAATGCTCGTCGAGGAAAGTAACATTTTCGTCTCCATCAAATACGGTTCTATAAATTACATCTCTAATGTATCCATTATTTATCTAAAATGTTAAATATCGGTGAAAAATGCAAAAATTTTTCTGCTTTTTCAGTGCGTTAGCGTTAACGCGTTTTGCTGCGGTGCGTTGAATCTTGAGGGCAATCGGGTTGTAAACCTTACCGCGGCGTTAAGGATAAATGCCGAGAAAGGGCTAACTTGTCTTCATTGTGTACACAAAAGCGCTAGTGGCAGTTATTGGGGTTGAGGTGGATAGCGCTGAGGTTTTTGCCAAAATATCCCCGTAGTTACCATTTTGCGGTAGACTGCATGGATTGCATTTTAGTGTTTCTAGACAGATTGGTTGACTGCTTATCGCCGTAGTTAAAGCCATTACAGCAAATCTTTTTGCAGGTTTGGAAGCGTAAAGTTCGGATAGCATCGTAATAGTTCCTTTCTAGAAAGAACAAACAGTCATCAGGCCGTTTGAACTCTGTTATAGGATAGCCATCTCACTTTTATTATCCACGCAAAAAACCCGCTCGGACGAGGGGAATGCGAGAAGCCACGGCGCGCAGAACCGGAGCGTACTTTCTTGTACGTGAGGATTCGAGCACCGTGGCGACAAAGCAGTCACCCGTCCGAGTTAGGGTTTTTGTATTGATTCTTTATGGTGGTCGTTGCCGATCAACATATACATCGCCGGCACAACAAATAACGTGAACAGCGTTCCGACAGCCAGTCCCGTCGCAATAACGAGTCCCATGTTGAAGCGCGCCAAGGCTCCTGCGCCGGACGCCATGAGAAGAGGAACCACCCCTAGAACCATCGCCGCTGTCGTCATCAGGATCGGACGCAGGCGGATTGCCGCCGCTTCACAAATCGCGTCTTTTTTGCTGCGCCCTTGCCGCTGAAGATTGTTGGCAAATTCGGTGATGAGAATGCCGTGCTTGCTGATAAGCCCCATTAGCGTCACAAGGCCGACTTGCGTGTAGATGTTGATGCTTGCTTTCCCGACTCCGCCAAGCCCGACGATTTGGAAAAGATAGGCGAGAGGCTTCGGCATCATGGCAAGCGCCTGCGCGCTCGTGCTGTCGAGACAGATGAAGAACAATGCGCCCGCGATAGACATCGGAACCGAGACAAGAATGATCAGGGGATCGCGGAAAGACTCGAACTGTGCTGCCAGCGCCAGGAAAATAATAATGGCGGCAAAAAAGAACGTCATCGCAAAACCGCTCGACTCCTGCACAAATTGGCGCGCCTGACCGGCGTATTCATAAGCATAGCCCTGCGGCAAGGTGCGATCCGCAATTCCTTTGATCGTCGTCAAGGCTTCGCCCAAAGTGATTCCAGGAAACATGACGCCCGACACCGTTGCGGCGTTGACTTGCTGGAAGTGATTGCGGGACTGCGGCACGGTTTTCGTTTCGATGTGCGCAAAGGTCGAGAGCGAAACGGGCGTTCCAGACGCCGTCCGGACATAATAATTTTCGAGTTGATTCACCGTCAAACGCGATGCTTGCGCGACTTGCGGGATGACTTTGTAGGAGCGTCCGTCGAGCGCAAAATAATTGACGTAGCCTCCGCCCAGCATCGCCGACAAGGAATTTCCGATATCCGTCATCGTCAGGCCAAGGAGCGCCGCTTTGTCGCGGTCTATGATGACGGTCGCCTGAGGCAGATCGAATTTAAGATCGTTGTCGGAGAACAGAAGAACGCGGCTTTTTTCGACTTCCTTCATGAAGTTTTCGACGACTTCGTTCATGCGTTCGAGCGACTGGGTTGACGTGATGACAAACTGCATGGGCATGCCGTGGCTTCCCGGCAGGGACGATGGCTGGAATACGGCCGCCTGAAGACCCGTAATTTTATCCAGATCCGCCTGCACGAGCGGCTGGATGTCGCTGGCCGTACGCTTTCTTTCGTCCCACGGCTTGAGCGCCACACCCGCAAAAATCATTCCGGGCGCATCAACCTGAAAAATGTATTCCTTCTCCGGATACGTGGATAAAACATCATATACTTTTTCGTCGTACATAAGGCGCTGCTGCAGCGTCGAGTCGGGAGCCGCCGTAAACATGCCGAGCACAATGCCTTGATCTTCTTGCGGCGCAAGCTCAGTGCGCGAAAAAGAATAGAGGAAATAGATGCTGCCGAGAATAAGGGCGGCAAAGACAATCGTAACGGACATATAATTAAGGCTGCCGCTTAGAAGACGCTGATATTTGTTGTGAAGCCTGTCGAACGCCTTATCAAGATAGACGACGATATGCTGTTCCCATCCGCCGCCTTTGGGGTCATGCGGTTTGAAAAGCTTGCTGCACATCATCGGGCTGAGCGTCAACGCCACGACAGCCGAAATGACAACTGCGCCTACAAGCGTAAAAGCAAATTCGGTAAAGAGCGCGCCCGTCAGACCGCCCTGAAATCCGATCGGAACATAAACGGCGATCAGGACGATCGTCATCGCGATAATCGGCCCTCCAAGCTCACGTGCCGCATGAATGGAGGCATCCAGAGGCGATGATCCTTCTTCCATATGCCGATTGACGTTCTCGACAACGATGATCGCGTCGTCCACCACAAGGCCTATGGCAAGAACGAGAGCCAGAAGGGTCAGAAGGTTGATCGAAAAACCCATGATCAACATAAAGATAAAAGCGCCGACCAGAGATAAAGGAATGGCAACAATCGGAATCAGAACCGAGCGCGGCGATCCCAAAAACAGAAAAACGACCAAAGCCACGATGAGAACGGCTTCGACTAAGGATTTTTCGACTTCGTCGATCGAGCTCGTTACAAATTTGCTCGAGTCGTAGGCGACCGTTGCCTTCATCCCCTGCGGTAACTGCGCTCTAATATCAGGAAGCTGCGCACGGACGCCTTCGAGCACATCAAGCAGATTCGCGGCCGGAGCAACCTTTATGCCGATAAAAACCCCACCCTTGCCGTTGATCCTTACTTGAAGATCGTAATTGTCGGAACCCAGCGTGACGTTAGCAACGTCTTTAAGCCTGACTATCGCGCCATTTTTCTGTTTAATGACCAGATTGCGGAACTCTTCAAGCGAAGAGATGTCCGTCGCGGCATTAAGGCTTATCTGCACCATCTGCCCCTTGGTGTTGCCAAGGCCGGAAATGTAGTTGTTGGCCGTCAGAACTTCGCTGATGTCGGCGCCCGTTAAACCATAGGCTGCGAGTTTTTGCGGATCGAGCCATGCACGAAGGGCAAAGTTCTGCCCGCCGAGAATTTCCGCCGTTTGCACGCCATTGACGGCTTGCAGTTTCGGCTGCACGACGCGCGTGAGGTAATCTGTAATTTTGTTTTCCTCCAGCACATCACTGCTGAAGGCTAAAAACATTGCGTCAATTGTTTGCCCGATTTCCATCGTCAGGACAGGCTCTTGCGCTTCTTTTGGCAACTGATTGCGCACGGACGTGATTTTTGAGCTGATTTCCGTCAGAGCTTTGTTGGAATCGTAGTTGAGGCGCAGATTGACGGAAATCTCGCTTTGACCGCTCGTGCTCTTCGAGGTCATGTAGTCAATGCCGCTGGCCTGCGCGATGGCGTTTTCCAAGGGCGTCGTGATGAATCCGGCAACCGTATTCGCGTCCGCGCCGTAATACGTTGTGGTAACCGTGATGACGGCGTTTTCCGTTCTGGGGTACTGCAGCACCGGCAGAGAGAAAACAGCCTTAAGCCCGATGACGAGGATCATCAGACTGATAACGGTGGCCAAAACCGGACGGCGTATGAATAGGTCGGTGAAATGCATGGACGTTTTTTACTTGTCTATCGGTTTTGGATTTTCGTCGTTTGTCGGCTGGATTTCGTTGTTGACGACGAGCGGCGTGCCGTTCCGGAGTTTTAACTGGCCGCTGGTCACAACTTCGTCGCCTTCCTTAATGCCGGATACGATGGCGACCTGATCGCCGCGCGCGGCTCCTAATTTCACGAACGTTTGAATAGCCACAATCGCGCCTTTGTCGTTCTTGGTTGCGACATAAACCGTATCGCCATAAGGATTATAGGTGATCGCCGTTTGCGGCAGCGTAATCTGTTTTATGGGCTCGCCCGTTGTGACGGTGACGTGCGCAAACATCCCGGGTAAAAGCTTGCGATCAGGATTTTTAAACGTTGCGCGTATTTGAACGTTGCGCGTCGCTTCATCAACCTTGGCGTTCAGCGCATAAATCTCTCCGTCAAAAGAGATGCCGGGAAAAGCATCGGCGCGCGCCGTGATTTTCTGCCCGACCGCTATCTTCGGCAAATCCTGCTCAGGCACGTTAAAATCAATGTAGATCGGATCAAGCTGCTGCAATGTAACAATCGTTTTTCCGGCTTCTAAAAATTGCCCAAGATCCACCTGACGAATACCAAGATGCCCCTTGAACGGCGCGCGAATTGTTCTCTTTTCAACAATCGCCCGCTGCGCGTCCGCTTGCGCCTTGGCGCTTTCAAGCGCGGCTTTGTCATTGTCAACCGCCGCCTGGCTGATGGCCTGTCCCTTAAGCTGCTTTAAATCGCGATCAAGCGTAACTTGCGCCAAATGAGCCGCCGCCTCCAGCGCCCGAAGTTGCGCCAATGCGTCCGCATCGCGCAAACGAACAAGTGCTGCGCCAGCTTCAATATCCGAGTCGGAATCAAACGAAAGTTCTTCGACAATGCCTGAGACTTCGGACGATAAATCCGCGCCGTTAACCGCGCGCAACGTCCCCACCGATGTCGCTTCCTGTTGCCAATCGAGCTTTCCGGCCTTCATCGTCGAGACCGTTTGAGCCTCCATAGGCATAGACGCCATCGCCTTTTTGGTGCCCGTGGCCATCATGTACTTAAAGCCGATCATGCCGCCAACAATCACGCCTACGGCGACAAGCATTATTATCATACGCTTAATCATAGAGACCTTCTCCCGAGATTGGACGTTGACAAGGGAGCAGGCTCTGCGGAATTCCCTCCGTCGTCTTTAATCTTTACATCGCTTCCCGCTGCGACCGGTTGAGTTTTTCCGGCATCGCGGTTCCACCAGCCGCCGCCAAGCGCCGCAAAAAGCGCCGCCGTGTCGGCATACCGTTGCGCTTCGGCCTTCACGGCTGCGGCTCTGGCCTGCTGCGAGGATTGCTGAGCCAAAAGAAACTCGGCCATGCCGACCGCACCTGCGTTGTATTGCGCCTGCGTTAGAGTCAAATTCTCATTCGCCGCTTTTTCGGCGTTGCGTTTTAAAGTGAGGCTTTCGGCATCCGATTGCAGGGCATGAAGCGCATCGGCAACTTCTCTGAATGCTGCAAGAACGGTTTTACGGTATTGTGCCGCCGCAATGTCGAAGGCATCCCGCGCAGCTTGCTCTTTATTGGCCAAAGCCCCCGCATCAAACAACGATTGAGCCGCGCTTGCGCCGAAATCCCACAATCCATAGCCCGGCGTCAGCAATTTGCTGAAAGTCTTGGCCATCGAGCCTATATCCGCCGATAGCGTTATCTTCGGCAGACGCGCCGCCTGAGCAATTCCTATCGCTGCACTCGCAGCATGAAGCTGTTCTTCCGCCGCACGAACATCGGGGCGTTGCGCAACGAGTCTGGAAGGCAAGGATAAGGGAATTTTTTTCGGCAAACTCATGGCCGAAAGCTTGAATTCGTGTTCCGGCTGGTTAGACGGCATTTGCCCTATCAGAGCCGACAACGCGTGCCTTGTCACGGCTAACTGATGCTGCAACGGCGGCATATCGGCTTCCGCCGATGCCAGAGCCGATTCTTGGGCAACGACAGCGCTTTTTGCCACAGCTCCGCTGTTAAAACGCAGTTTAAATACATCCAGCACTTTCTTTTGCGCCGCGACAATTTCCTCAACGGCGGCAATTTGTTCACGCAAAGACGCTTCCGTAATAGCTAACGTAACGACGTTCGACGTCAAAGCCAGATAAGCTGCTTCTTTCTCAAACTGCGCGGCGGCAGCTTCGGCCTGCAATTTTTCGACGCTACGGCGCGTGCCGCCCCACAAATCGAGATCGTATGAAACGCCGACCGTGGCGCTATGTAAGGTATATATAGAGCGCCCGCCCCCTGCATCCTTTGACGTTTTCACGCGCTGCGATGCAAACGTGCCGGACGCCGCAGGAAAGAAAGCTGCGCTGCCAGCCGACAGATTGTCCTGAGCTACGCGCAAGGCCGCTTCGGCCGAGGCAAGATCCGGGTTTTCTTTTATGGCTTTTATGACAAGCTTATTGAGCTCTTTAGAATGGAACAGAGTCCACCATTCCGCCGGGATGTCTTGTCCTATCTGTAAGTCCTGAGCACCGTCCGCTGTCGAATTTGCGAGCGGCTTATAATCGTATGACATCACATCCGGAGCATCCGGGGGCGTAAAGTCAGGCCCCGCCGCGCAGCTTCCCAACAAAACGGAAGCCATTGCGAAGACAGAAGCGCAGGAAAGGGTGTTCATACGAGCCATGGGACGCATACATTTGCACGAAAAAAGTTCGTTTACAAGGAAGCCGTGTGGGGTTATACATTCATCGTTGTATGTATGTAAAGAGACAAAAAACAACGAGGATTCAGCCCCCTTATGGCAAGAAGAACCAAAGACGAAGCTGAAAAGACCCGTAGCGCAATCATAGATGCCGCAGAAAAAGTTTTTTTCGCGCACGGCGTTACGCGCTCGTCACTCGAGCTCGTTGCCAAAGAGGCCGGCGTCACCCGCGGCGCCGTCTATTGGCACTTTAAAAATAAGCCCGCTTTGTTGCATGCCATGGCTCAACGAATTATTCTTCCCCATGAAGACATGCTTGAAAAACTGGCCGCCCAAATGTCGCAAACGCCGATTGACGATTTAAGAAGCGTCTGCATTCATACCTTGAAGACTATGGCCAAAGATAAAAGACGGCGTCACGTTCTTACGATTCTTTTTATGCGCTGCGAATATATAGAAGAGATGTTTGACATTATAAAACGCCAAAACGCTTCCAAAAACCGTATCGTTTCTCTGGCCGAAAAGCTTTTTTCTCGCGCCAAAGACTTAAAAATGCTTGCACCTTTCTGGACGCCGCGCCAAGCTGCCGTTGCCATGGAGGCTTTGATCATCGGATTGATTCTTGGTTGGCTCGAACAACCCAAGAGAACCAATCTAGCGACGGTCGGGGCGTCCTGCGTCGAGGCTTTTTTTATTTCCCTGAAAGCAGAACCTTCTTCTTATGTCCTCTCTGAAAGTTGAGTTTATCCCCCCTTTTATTGCGCATCGCGGCGCGCCGAAGCTTGCACCTGAAAATTCTTTAGAGTCCTTTATTGTCGCGCGCGACAGCGGAGCTAAATGGATCGAGACAGACGTTAAGCTGACATCGGACGGCATTCCCATCCTGATTCATGACGAAACGCTAGACCGAACGACAAACGGCCAAGGCCTTGTGTCCCAAACGTCATGGAAGACCATTCAGACGCTTGACGCCGGAAGCTGGTTCTCGCCCGCCTTTTCAAATACACGCGTAACATCACTTACCGAGATGCTCACTTTCTGTTCTTCGTCGAGGATGCGCCTTATACTGGAACTGAAGCCAAGCCCCGGCCGCACACAAGCAACGGTCATGGTCACACTGATTGAAGCTTCCAAAATGTGGCCGGAAAATCTGGCTCCCCCGATGATCGCAAGCTTCGACGTTGACTCGCTCGTCATTTCGGCACAATTGCGTCCAGATTGGCCGCGCGGTCTGTTTTTTGAAAAGTGGGAAAACGACTGGGTAGAAATGGCCGTCATAACCCAGGCGACGACCATCACTTTCAAGGAAGACCTTTTGACTCCCGATCGTCTTGAAATCCTGCGCCGCTCGCCTGTGCCTATTTTAGCCTACACGGTTGACGATCCCGCGCGCGCCAAGGAATTGATGAAGAACGGTATTAAGGCCGTCTTTTCCGATGATGTGCCCGCTCTATTTAAAGGCCGAATTCTTTCTTGATAAACAGGGGGATGTTCTGCTATTGGCTTGCCCCTACCTCTTATCACGTGCGGTCGTGGCGGAACTGGTAGACGCGCAGCGTTGAGGTCGCTGTGGGAGAAATCTCGTGGAAGTTCGATTCTTCTCGACCGCACCATTTTTCAAACGCTTTGCGTTTAAAAAGCTCCACGCTAGAGCAGCTCAACAACGACAACGAGCTTGTTTGTATCATTATAAAATCCTAACCCATTCATTATCCGTCCTTTTCCTGTTTTCTTGACAGAACGGGTAACTTGTCCTTATGTACGGAACCCGTTCCCAAGGGGAATGGATACTAAAAGCCTTTCCTTGCCGCTTCGCGGCTTTGGACGGGTCTCTGGCCTGAGGTTGCGTTGCAACAAAGGGTTCGTCCGGTCGCGATCGCTCCGGACAATTGAGTCAAGTTAACTTTCAACGATAAAGAGTGTATTTATGAAACTGTCTGTTAAGGGCAAGCAAATTGATGTTGGCGACGCGTTGCGTACGCATGTTACGACCCATCTTGAAGAAATTGTCGGAAAATATTTCGGCGATTCTTATGAAGCTACCGTTACTTTCTCGCGCGACGCGCATTTGTTCCGCGCCGACATTATCGTGCACGGAGATCCCAGCATTCTCCTTGAAAGCTCTGCCGAGGCGGATATGCCTTATCCGTCTTTTGACATTGCGCTTGAGAAACTTTCGGGCCGCCTGCGCCGACATAAGACAAAGATCAAGCAGCATCATCACGATATGAGCCGCCAGAGCTTTGAAGCCATGATCGCCAATTCGTTCATTCTTCACGGCGGCGAAAAGGATTCGGACGAGGAAGTCGGCGATAATCCCGCCGTCATCGCCGAGATGACGACACCCGTTGAAACATTGACCGTCGGCGAAGCCGTTATGCGCCTCGACCTCGGTGATCTTCCTGCCCTGCTTTTCCGCAATCGCGGCCATGGCGGGTTTAACATGATCTATCGCCGTCCCGACGGAAATATCGGCTGGGTTGACCCGGCTGAAAATGCAAGCCGAAAATCCTGAAAAACGGTTTCCCATGGCTCAGAAGCTAACTATGCGCGATCTGATCACCCCACAGGCCGTTGACGCGTCTTTAGCTTCTGCCACGAAGAAGGATGTTTTGCAGAGCCTTGCGGCTTCTTCTGCGCTTTTGTTGAACAACGATAAATTTGCCGTGTTCGATGTCTTGTGGGAACGCGAACGGCTGGGCACTACCGGCGTCGGCCAGGGAATCGCTATTCCTCATGCTCGCGTGGCGGGGCTTAAAAAAGTTTTCGGCTTCTTCGCTCGCCTTAAGGAGCCCGTGAACTTTGAATCCATTGATGACAAGCCGGTTGATCTCGTTTTTCTGCTTCTGTCGCCTGAAGACGCAGGCGCCGATCACTTAAGTGCGCTTGCCACAGTATCGAGAGCACTGCGCGATCCTAAATTATGCGAACGGTTGCGCGCCGCAAAAGACCCCGCCGCTATATTCCGGCTTTTGACAGAAGGCGAAAAGGCTCAAGCGGCTTAAGGTTCCTCGTTAACCATGGATTGCCTCATAACAAGCCAAAGAATGAATCCCTTTTTATTTTCATTAGAATAATGATAGGAACTGGTTGATATTATTCACGAATATGTAAGGAAAAATTAAATGGATAAATTTGCACCGCCAAGCATTGTAAGCGCCCTCAAAAAAAATCCCGAATTGAATGATGTTGTCAGCGCCCTGTCTTCTACCGGGTATTTTTCAACCGCGTGCGCGCCTCAAGAAGAAAAGAAGGAAGCCTACAGAAAGCTCGTCAATGGCGTGCAAATCTCCTGGGAGCAAGAATTTGTTAAGGGCTTGAAAAAGGGCGAGTTCAAGATCGTTGCCGCGGCTATTCTTACCCCCCGCCCCGCGAATCCATTGTCTTATAAAATTACCGATCGGACTCCGGTTCTCGAGAAGTTCTTGAAAGTCGGCGGTATCCTTGCCTGTGTTTATCCGGAAACAAACAAGTTAGGTGTCCCTTCACTGATGAACAATGAGGAATACGCTGCCGCTTCTGCTCGTTATTCAGCTTATCGGCAGGAATTTCCAGACACCCTTTGGGATCGCCCTGTTGATGACTCCACAAATAAACTTGATAACATTATGTCCGGAGCATCGTATTTGGTAGAGACAAAGAATAATGAAATATACACTTTTTCTATCCACTCTTTCCAACTTCAAACCCTTGGAACCAGCCCCCTCCCAAGAGATTGGGAGCTGTGGTCTGGAAAAGAGCTCGACCTTAATTCTCGCAGACAGGAAGTTGTATGCAAACGGAGAGCGGACATAAACAGCTTTCTTGCCCACCAAACGGGTATTGATATGTTCACATTGCTGGCTCATGGACGCCGTTTTCATAGTCTTGGCATCAAAGCGAGTCGCTACGAGCGTTGATCAAGCGCTGTGTTTAACCTGCGCGTTTAATATCTTCGAGCGGCCAGCGGGGACGCGCGGAGACGCCTAATGCGTCCGTTAATCCGAGGCGAAATCTTTCAAGCCCCGCCCATGCGACCATAACGCCGTTGTCTGTGCATAACGATGGCGGAGGCGCCGCAAAGGGCACGCCGCTTTCTTCGGCAATTTCCGTAAGGCGCTCGCGCAACGCGCCGTTGGCTGCAACGCCGCCTGCGGCCACAAATGCCGTAATGGATTGGCCTTCCCCTTTTAACGCCGCAAAGGCATGGCGCGCCCGATCAGCAACGCTACTCGCTATGGCAGCTTGCAGGCTTGCCGCCATGTTTGAGACAAAAGATGGGGAAAGAGTTTTGCTTTTGATGTGCGTTCTTACGGCAGTTTTTAATCCAGAAAACGAAAAATCGCAGCCCTTTTTTCCTATCATGGGACGGGGCAGTGCGAAAGTTTTTGGATTTCCGTCGCGCGCGGCGCGTTCGATGAGCGGCCCGCCCGGATAGCCTAACCCCAGCATTTTCGCGCATTTATCGAAACATTCGCCAATCGCGTCGTCAATCGTGCGCCCCAGCAAACGATAATCGCCTACGCCTTTGACAAGCAAAAGCTGACAATGCCCCCCTGATGCCAAGAGTAGAAGATAGGGGAATTCGACGCCTTCGGTCAGCCGCGCTGTCAGCGCATGCGCCTCCAGATGATTGACGGAGATAAAGGGAAGCTTGCGGACTGCCGATAACGCCTTGCCCATCATCGAGCCGACCATAACGCCGCCGATAAGCCCCGGCCCCGTCGTTGCCGCAACGGCCGAAATGTCGTTAAGACTAAGCCCCGATGTTTCAAGCGCCTGCGCAAGCACGCCGTCAATTACATCCAAGTGAGCGCGCGCCGCAACCTCGGGCACGACGCCTCCATAGGGTTTATGTTCGGCCAATTGCGAGGCTACAATATTGGCAAGAATATTCCTTTCGGCATCTACGATGCCGACTCCCGTATCGTCGCAACTGGTTTCGATTCCCAATACAATCATGGATCGGAATGTACAGGCGATTGCCCTTTTAGCATAGCTTTTATAGATGAAAAGCCGTCAAGGATGATGGGGGAAAGTACTCGGCCCTCGTTTCTCCGAGCTTTTTGTGCACCGCATCCCAAGCAGGCGTATCGGGATCCGCAAAACGGCGCGCAAGTATACAAGCCATTTCCCGTTGAAGGGGAACTGGAAGTTTATCGGCATAATCGAGAATGTTCATTACGATATTTGTTTCCTGCGCGCTTTTGGGGGACGCGTGGTCGCCGGCTATTTCACACACGGCTATGGCTTGCTCATAAAGCCCCTTTGTCGCAAAACTCTCTGAAATACGGATAAGCAAATCAACAGTTTCGGTTTTATCGTCAGCAGTAACGGCAAGTTTGTTCAGCTTTTCGGCAGAACATCTAAGGTCGGCGCAATCGCCGCTTTCTATTGCTTCGTTGGCCAAAGCAAAAATTTTTTCTTTTTCTAAAGAGATCATGTTTTTCTCCTTATCAAAGACATTGAATATGGGCGCTTAAAACAAGCACGAAGTTTTGATTTTAATCCCAATGCCGCATTTCTCCAACATAATTGGCTCTGCCTCACTATGAACATCGTTAACGTACTGCGGGGGAATGCAGCTAACCTCCCTTGAGTAAACCCCTTTTTGCTCCTCTTGCCCTCTTGATTATTTTTTTCCAGACCCCATTTCTTGAGTGCTATATCTCTAGCCTCAGACCGACAAAGGCTCTTTTTCAATGCTGTCCAAAAATCTTGAACGCACCCTTCACCGCGCTTTGGCTCTCGCCAATCAGCGCAGGCATGAATATGCAACGCTTGAGCACTTGCTCCTTGCTCTTCTGGACGACGCCGATGCCATTGCCGTTTTACGTGCGTGCGATGTCGATCTCGACTTATTGCGCGCCGACCTTATCAAACACCTTGATGTCGAACTTTCAGGCCTTGTCGTGGATAATTATGACGAGGACGCCAAACCCACCGCCGGATTTCAACGCGTTCTTCAGCGCGCCGTCATTCACGTGCAATCCGCTGGGCGCGAAGAAGTCACGGGCGCCAACGTTCTTGTCTCTCTTTTCTCGGAACGCGAAAGCCATGCCGTGTTTTTTCTTCAGGGACAAAACATGTCGCGCTTTGACGCCGTGAATTACATCTCGCACGGCATCACTAAGTCGGAGGGCGGAAGCGCGACGCAAGAAGACGTTGACGAAGATGAATCTCCTGTTAAAGGAGGCTCTCCTAAAAAAGCGAGCGCGCTTGATAGTTATTGTGTGAATCTGAACCTTAAGGCTCAGGAAGGACGCATCGATCCCCTTATCGGACGCGTAGACGAGGTCGAACGTACGATACAAATTCTATGCCGACGTCAAAAAAACAATCCGCTTTACGTTGGCGACCCCGGCGTGGGCAAAACGGCCATTGCGGAAGGCCTGGCAAGACGCATCATGCGCGAAGAAGTGCCCGAGGCTTTGCGCAAAGCCGTCATTTTTTCTCTCGACATGGGTTTGCTTCTGGCCGGAACGCGTTATCGCGGAGACTTTGAAGAACGCGTTAAAGCCGTTTTAAAGGAGATCAAGGCTATTCCGCACGCCATATTATTTATTGACGAAATTCACACGGTTATTGGCGCTGGCGCTACGTCATCGGGCTCAATGGACGCCTCGAATCTTTTGAAGCCCGCCTTGGCCGATGGCACGCTGCGCTGTATCGGTTCTACGACCTATAAGGAATACCGCAATCATTTCGAAAAAGACCACGCGCTGGCGCGGCGCTTTCAGAAAGTCGATATTAACGAGCCATCTGTCGAAGATACGGTCAAAATCCTTATAGGATTAAAGCCCGTCTATGAAGAACACCATCATTTGCGCTTTACCGACGAGGCTATCCGCGCCGCCGTTGAGCTTTCCGCACGCTATATCAACGACCGCAAACTGCCGGATAAAGCGATTGACGTCATTGACGAAGCGGGCGCGTCGCAAATGCTGCTGACCCCCGATAAGCGAAAAGAGGTTTTGGACGTCGACGATATGGAATCTATCGTCGCCAAACTTGCCCGCGTTCCGCCAAAATCCGTCGGCGCTGACGATCGCGAGGCCTTGCGCAATCTTGAGCGCGACCTCAAGACGCTTGTTTTCGGACAAGACAACGCCATCGCCGCAATTGTCGCAGCGATCAAGCTTGCGCGCGCAGGCTTGCGCGAATTGGAAAAACCCATCGGATGTTATTTGTTCTCCGGCCCCACAGGCGTCGGCAAAACCGAAGTCGCGCGGCAACTTGCCGCAAGCCTTGGCGTTGAGCTTAAACGCTTCGATATGTCGGAGTACATGGAAAAACACAGCCTGTCGCGCCTGATCGGCGCACCTCCCGGCTATGTCGGTTTCGATCAAGGCGGCCTGCTTACGGACGCCGTCGATCAGCATCCGCATTGCGTTCTTTTGCTTGATGAAATCGAAAAAGCTCATCCCGATTTGTTTGGGATTCTTTTGCAGGTCATGGATCATGGTATTTTGACAGACCATAGCGGCAAGGCTGTCAACTTCCGCAACACCATCCTTATTATGACAACCAACGCCGGTTCTGCCGATCAAGCAAAGCCCGCTATGGGCTTTTTACGCGAGAAACGCGAAGGAGAAGATACTGCCGCCGTCGAAAAACTCTTTACGCCGGAATTCCGCAATCGGCTTGATGCCATCATTCCGTTTAATTCCTTACCGCCGGAAGTTGTCGAACGCGTTGTCGAGAAGTTTATTTTTCAACTTGAGGGACAGTTGGGCGAACGCGGCGTCACGATAGAGTTGCTGCCGGAAGCGCGCGCATGGCTCGCGAAAAAAGGTTATGACCCTCTTTACGGCGCGCGCCCCTTAAGCCGCATTATTCAGGAGTACGTCAAAAAGCCGCTGGCCGAGGAGCTTTTGTTCGGCTCCTTGCAACAAGGCGGCGCTATAACCGTCGGGCTAGATGCGTCCGCCAATAAATTGACGTTCGATTTCCATGCGAACCCCGAAGAGCCGGAACATAGCGGCGAAAAAAAAGAAGATGAGACGGTGAAGGGATAATTTCGCGTAATATCACGCAATAATATTGAGCAGCGTTTTGCCCATTTCATTCTGAGTCTTGATGACCGTGGCGTTCGCAGCGACTTCCGTCTTTGCCACATTGATATTCACCATATCTCTGGCAATATCTTTGCCCGTTGACGAAGCGTTAACCACATTGCCCGCCGACTGTGTCGCGCGCGCAACGGCCTGATTGATGCCGGTTACAGCTGTAGATAATGCGGTAAACATATCGGTTTTCCTGGTCTTTTGGATGATTCGCAGCATCTAATTTAGCACATTAGGATTAACGTTCTGTCAACAAACCCCAATAAAACCTAAAGGTTTCAACGCACTTTTTTTTGAAAATTATTCGCCGAATTAACCTCGGATTCAATATTCGCCGATAAAGTGAACATATCAAGAGCGACGTAACGCGAATCAAGATTAAGGAAAAGGGCCATGTTCCAGAACTACGAGATCAACAACGCGATGGGGTCCACCGACGAGACCTTGGAAAGGCTGGTCGCCATGACCAACCAGACCAATCTTGTCGCTCTCGACAAGACCATCGCTGCCATCCGCCGTTCTCCGGCAAGCTATGCAGCTGCCGCAGCCCGTGTCGGAAGCATCGGCGAGCGCATCGTTCGCGCCGCGCACGAAGTTGGCATGACTCTTCCCGCAGAAATGCGCGCCAGCACAGAAGAGGCAACAGCCGCTTATCTATAAAGTTTGTTCTTTTCCTTACAGGGAGCAGGGCTCGATCTTTAAGATCGGGCCCTTTTCTTATGCCCCCCCCTTTACCGCGCGGCCCAAAACAGCTTAAATCATGGGTATGAAGCTGCCGACATCCCGTATACCCTCTTTTTTGAGGTCGCCCGATCCTGCCGTGCGCATTTTTCTGATCTATGGGCCGGATGCAGGATTAGTGCGCGAACGCGCAAACCATCTGGCATAGCTTTTCGTTCCAGACCCTAATGATCCATTTTGTTCAGTCTTATTGCCCCCCTCCTCCGTTAATGGTTCGACACGGTTGTTTGACGAAATGG
>JBAZLX010000025.1:0-17582 GCA_041650075.1 Bdellovibrionales bacterium
CTCAATACTCTTTTGGCCGTTCCGAGCATGCGCTTTTAGCGGAAGTTGCGGAAAAACTCATCAAGACCGCCGATCAGGTTACTCGCGCGTTGGCTCCTACCGGCGCGACACCTGAAGAATGGAGGCTTTTGTGCTGGCACGTTCTGAAAGCCGCCGGACAGGTTTACATGGAATCCCATTTTGCCGAGGCCGACAGACTTTTGTATATGCCGGCCGAAGAACGCGCCGCTTATTTTGCCCAATACGGCCAAGTCGTTCCCATGCAACAGGTATGGCAGGCATTTAATCAACGCATGGCGATGCTGGCAACGTTGGCGACCTATCTTGACGTTCCGGAAGCCGCCCGCCTCGACGCAGGAGGATGGTAATGCTGACTGCCCAAGCCTTTGCAACATGCATTCTTCTGGCGGCAAACACTTATAACGTGCCTGCCGCTGTTATGATCGGCATCATGCACGTCGAAGGGGGGCGCGTCGGGCAGGAAGTCGGCCCCAATCGCAACGGCACCTACGATTTAGGCCCGATGCAGGTCAATACGCGCTGGTTGCCGATGTTGCAAAAATCCTGGAACGTCAATGCCGTTACGGCTCGCTCCTGGGTGCGCGACAACGGGTGCGTCAACGTTCATGTCGCCGCATGGATATTGCGCCAAAAGATGGAAGATACCGGAAGCCTGTGGGGCGGAATTGCTGCCTATCATTCGTCTACGCCCAAACACGGAATCCCCTATGCCAACAAAGTGATTGCCGTGATGGATCGCAAGGGGCTGGTCAAGCACGATATACCCCTCTATCCCCATAAATACAGGTATTACGCCAAGAGATAGGAATCCGCATGGGCAACTGGTTGCAGAGGATTTTGGTTCCGGCGAAAGGGGCTAAGAAGTCGCCTCCACAGGTACGTAAATCCGGAAAGGTACCGGCGCATCCTTCAAAAAAAGCGGCGCCGATGCCAAAAGACCTGCCTAATGCCACTGTAATCTATGGTATCGGCGCTAGCCTTTTGTTTGTGGCTTCTTTTTCCCTGGCGATGGAAGGAAAGTGGATTCCTTCACTTTTGGTGTTTTTTCTGGGGATATGTTTAATCGGGTTTGCTCTGCATCTCTTTAAACATCAGGATTGAACGGGACTCGGGTGTAAGGTATTAAAGAGGAACGGCGAATCAGTCGGAAGTGAGAACATGAAACGAAGCAATGTGATGATCCTGGTTTCCGGCGCGGCCATTCTGTTGGCCGGATGCTCTGATATTAGGGCCGGGTGGGATTCAGTATTTTCTTCCGATTCTTCTTCGGCATCCGCGATGCCGGAAACGGCTCCCGTTGTTCCCTTGGAAGGAGCCGTTGCGACGGAGCCGGATATCGTTTCCGTCAAGTTGGCGCAAGCTGCGGATAAAGCGGCTAAGGCCTTGGACGCTATCGCAAACATCGAGCAGCATAAAAATCCGTCCATTGCTCCTATGCAGATTGATTATGCCAGAGCCTCGCCGAACATGATGCAGCCGGTTTCGTTGCGCTGGTCGGGCCCCATTGAACAAGTCTCTCGCGTGTTGGCCGAAAAAGCCGGTATGCGTTTCCGCGTTGTCGGGCGTACGCCGCAGATTCCCCTCGTTGTCAACGTAGATGCCTACAGACAGCCCATTCTTAACATTCTGCGCGACATTGGCTTGCAAGCAGGGGCGCGTGCCGATCTTTCGATTGATCAGAATATAGGCGTCGTTGAGGTGCGCTATGCCGCAGCCGATCAGTCGCGCTAATATGCTGCGCACCAAACTCTTTATTTCTGCCGCTTTGTTGGTGCTTTTTGCAGCGCCCGCTTTTGGCGCGGATAGCGGCGACACTTTTAACGTCAAAATAATTGCCGATGAAAGCGATGTCGGCGTTTCGCCGCCGCCGCCGACGTTGAACGATTTGCAGAACCCGGTTTCGAAAGACGGAGACGACGGCCTTAAAGTCAATGCCGTCGGGTTGCAGATCCGCGCCGATGCCATTCGCGAAGCCGCGCTTTCCTATGGCGCGCGCGGCGGCCTTGCCCACCGCACTTTCGAAATTCAACGCCGCCTTGCCGAATACGACACGAGCATGTCGAAGGCCTTCGATTTTTCGCGTCTTTTAATCGCTGCGCCCTCCGGCCTTCTGGTCGAGCCGCCGATCGTATCCGCCGCGCAGCAGGCCGTTCTTGTCAATGCAGGCGGGCAGGAAGCCGCCGTTGCCGACAGGATTTACCGCATTAACCGCGTTGCCCGCATCGTGACGGCCGCGCGCAACTGGCGTCTTTATCTCGAAAGAGATTGGGGCCGCGTCGATCCTCCTGCCGCTATCCTTCTCCCCAAGAACGAAGAGGAAAAAAAGGCGTGGGCAGCTTATGTCAAACAAGGCTGGGAGCAGGGGTTAAGGCAAGCCGAAGAAACTTTCGAATCCGATGTCGATCGCATGACGAACGATTATACCGGTATGGTGCGTTATCGCGAGTTGCTGGCGCAGGGAATGATATCGAGCCCCTACACGTTGGCTGACGATCGCGGCATAACGGGCGGCGGAAGGGAAATGCGTGTAGGCGATCGCGGCGTAACAATTACTGGCCAATCCTCCCTCATTTCCAAGAGCAACGCATGGACTCCGGCGAATCGTTAAGCAAAAAAATAGAAGCGCTGTCGGCCAAAATCGGCACATGGCCGGATGAGCCTATGCGCATCGGCGTCGAAGACCTCGACAATTTGCTGATGTGGTGCGTCAAACAGGGCGCCAGCGATACGACCCTGCAAACCGATCGCCATGTGTATATCGAAGTTGACGGTATCCTGTTCCCCGTGTCGCGGCGGCAGCTGGATAGCGCCGATCTGGCCAACATTCTGGCCAAAATTTACGGCCCCGATGCGCTGGCCAAGCTGGCGTCGGGAACCGATCTCGATTTGTCTTATGAAGTTCGACCGGATCGCAACACGAGAATGCGTTTCCGCGTCAACATCACCGCCGTTTTAAGCAAAGGGCGCGATTCCGTTCAGGTAACGCTGCGTACGCTGCCCAATTTGCCGCCGACGCTCAAGGCTTTGGGCATCGAACAAAAACTCATAGAAAATTGGTCGCCCCATCAAGGGCTGATCCTTGTAACGGGGCCGACGGGTAGCGGTAAAACGACCCTTTTGGCCGCCGGGTGCCGCATGCTTATCGAGCGCGAGCAGGGATGCGGGAAGATGCTGACCTACGAAGCGCCTATCGAATACGTTTACGATTCAATTCTAGGGCCGCGTTCGCTTGTGGCCCAATCGGAAATCCCGCGCCACTTGCCCACTTTTGCCGCAGGCATCCGCAATGCTTTGCGCCGCAAGCCCAATGTCATTTTAGTCGGCGAGGCGCGCGACAGGGAAACCGTTTCGGCCGCCATCGAAGCGGGGCAGACGGGACATCTTGTTTTCTCGACCGTCCACACGATCGGCGTCGCGGCCACCGTTCGTCGCATGATCAGCGTTTTCGACCCTAACGAACGCACCGAGCGCGCCTTTGCCATGATGGAAACGTTGCGCCTTATCGTGACGCAGGTTCTGGTGCCCAAAGTCGGGGGCGGACGCGTCGGCTTGCGCGAATTCATGGTGTTCGACGAAAACGTGCGCGAGAAGCTTCTTGATCTGCCGATTGAAAAATGGACGCTCGAAACCCAACGCCTTCTGCTGCGTTATGGGCAGACGATGGAACAGACCGCGACAAAAGCCTTTAAGGACGGCGTTATTGACCGGCGCTCTTACCTGCTTTTGACGAAGGGACTCACCACGGAAGAAGAAAGCGACGAGACCGAAGCGCCCGAAGGCATCTGACTGTTTGCGTGCGGGAATACGGTCTTTCATACCTAACTCTTGGTTTTTGGCATGGATCTTCATTGGCGAAATTCGCAAAAACCGGCGCGGTTCTTCGCTTTGGATGCGCGCGCCTTTACGGCCATTTTTATCTTTCTGGTTCATGCGCGCCTGTGGACGTTCGTTCTTGCGTTGGCCGTCATGGTCGTTTTCTGGATTTTCGAACGCCGCGGCCTGACATTCGAAGCGGCGTTGCGCGCCGGACGGGCGTGGATTGTCGGGCGCAACCGCCCGGCGACGCTTGGGACGCATAAGCGGCATTGGATTGATTTTGGTTAGGGCGCCCATGTCTAAATTCTTTCTTCTTGTGCTGATCGCGTTTCTTTTGCCGCTGTCGGCGCAAGGCGCGCAGTTTTCGTCTCCCCTGCCGTCGCTTCAGATGACGGAAGATCTTCAAAAGTTCTCTGTCCTTCCCTTTTTTCAATACGTGAGAGCCGACGCGCCAAAATATGGCAGACTTAAACTGGGGGCGACGGGAACTTTTGACAGCCTGAATCCGTTTATCGTGCGCGGGCAAATTCCCTACGGCCTTAGGTCGGACACCGCATCCCTTGTTTATGAAAGCCTGATGATGCGCGGATGGGACGAGCCTTTCACGCTTTATGGGCTTCTTGCCTCGACGGTCGAGGTTGCGGACGATCGCTCCGCCATAATTTTTAACATAAACGGGAATGCGCGTTTTTCGGATGGAACTCCGGTGACGGCCGACGACGTTCTTTTTTCATATACAATGCTGCGCAACAATGGTCGTCCCAACCATCGCATCTATTATAAAAAAGTCGCAAGCGCCGAAAAATTATCGCCCCTGCGGGTCAAATTCGTCTTTTTGCCCGACGAACAGGGAGTCATAGACCGCGAAATGCCCCTTATTATGGGGCTTATGCCTATTATCCCAAAGCACGATTGGAAAAAACGCGACTTCAACCAGACGCACTTAAGCGCTCCCATAGGCTCCGGCCCTTACACCGTTGCCGCCGTCAATGTCGGGCGCTCCATCGTTTATGCGCGCAACCCGAATTATTGGGCAAGAAACGAGCTTACCGCACGCGGGTTATATAACTTCGATACCATCCAGGTTGATTATTACCGTGACGACAGCGTTTCTTTGCAGGCTTTTAAAGCCGGACAATATGACGTCAGGAGGGAAAACGATCCGACTAAGTGGGCAACGGCCTATAACTTCCCTGCTGTAACCGACAAGCGCGTGCGCCTCGAAAAACTGGAGCATCATCGTCCGGAACCGGCCTATGGCTTTATCATGAACACGCGCCGGGCTTTGTTTGCCAATCCTTCCTTTCGCGAGGCGCTTCAATACACGTTCGATTTTGATTGGGTGAACAAAACCCTGTTCTATGGACAGTACAAGAGGGTTGACAGCGTTTTTCCAAATTCGGAACTGAAGGCCTCCTATTCGCCCCAAGGAAGAGAACTTGAAATTTTAAAAACCTATCTCCCTGTTTTCCCGATGAATGTGGTCTCAATGCCCGGAGAGCCGTCGGAAGCTTCTTCGCAAGAAGATTTTCGCGCGAATTTATTGAAGGCCGAAGAAATGCTGCTTAAAGCCGGATACACAATAAAAGACGATACGCTTTATACGCCATCCGGCGAGCCGGTCGCTTTCGAAATACTTTTGAGCGATCCTGTCGAAGAAAAGGTCGCTCTTAACTGGGCTGCGACGCTGAAACGGCTTGGCATAAGCGCCCGCGTCCGCACGGTTGATAGCGCGCAATACCAGTCGCGGCTCGCTTCCTTCGATTATGACGTGACCGCCAATAAATGGGTGAATTCTTTGTCTCCGGGAAACGAGCAGATGTTTTTCTGGGGATCCGCCGCTGCCGATCAGAAAGGAAGCCGCAATTATGCGGGCGTCAAAGACCCCGCTGTTGACGCTTTAGCCTCCATGCTCTCAACCGCAAAAACGCGCGACGAGCTTGTCGCGACAGCGCGCGCTTTAGACCGCATTTTGATGCAAGGAAGTTATTTTATTCCTTTGTATTATTTGGGGGCGGATTATGTCGCTTCGTGGACGCGCGTAGGGCACCCCGAACGGATGTCCCTTTACGGCAATGTCATGGAAAGCTGGTGGAGCAACGAATAGACACCGTTTATATATGGCCGCGTTCCAAAAAATTTATATGCGACAGGGCGATAGAAAGCTGGTAGTCGTACCGACAAATGACAAACCCTGATATTCATCCTTCCGTTCACGGCTGGCTTATACTCGACAAGCCGTTGGGACTGACCTCGACACAAGCGCTGGGGCGCGCGCGGCGGCTTTTGGGCGGCAAAAAAGTCGGCCACGGCGGGACGCTCGATCCTCTCGCCACCGGCATTCTGCCTTTGGCGTTCGGCGAAGCGACAAAACTGATCCCCTATGTCATGGACGGCGAAAAGGAATATGAATTTACGGTTCGCTGGGGCGAAGCGAGGGCAACGGACGATGCCGAAGGCGCGGTTGTCAAAGAAAGACCCGTTCGCCCGACGGAGGCTCAAATCCGGGAAATTCTTCCCGCCTTTACGGGCGTCATAAAACAAAAACCGCCTGCTTTTTCCGCTATCAAGATACAGGGCGAGCGCTCTTATGACCTTGCTCGTGCGGGGCAAGCTCCGGAACCGGCAGAGCGCGAAGTCTCAATAAAAAAAATTGAACTCGTTGAAATAATTGATGAAAGCAAAGCCTCTTTCCGCGTTGCATGTGGCAAGGGCATGTATGTGCGGTCTTTGGCCCGGGATATGGCGGTGCACCTAAATACGTGCGGGTACGTTTTTTCTCTCAGGCGCACCAAAGTAGGCTCTTTCGATATTCAAAATGCCGTTTCGATGGAGACTTTGGAGCGCTTGAACGCCGAAAACGCCGCTTCGACCGTTTTACTACCCCTCAAATCGGCACTTGGAGTCATTCCTACCCTGTTGTTAACCTCGAATGAGGCTCATACCCTGCGTTTGGGGCAGAAAATTTTGATAAAACCCCAACACGGCGATTTGTATAACTTCCCTCTGGTTTTTGCAGAGCACAATGGCGTGCCAGTTGCCTTGGTCGAACCCATTGCGGGTGAATTCAAGGTGTTACGGGGATTTCACTTTTGATCTGCCGAAACGGCCGTTTATTACTTTCAGCGCGCCATGATAAATTCAAAGAAAGGGATGCTTGTCCCTCATTTCAGAAAAAATAGTGAATGAAACGATTATGTCCGTCTATCCGAAAAAAGAGCCGGCTTGTTTTTTACCGATTGACGTTCAGGACATGTATCTTTTTGCGTTGTCTGCGGAAAGAAAAAAGGCTGTTTCATGCGGAATCGCCGCGTTTTCCGGCGCGTTGAAATCCTTCGGCGTTGAAACAATACCGGTGGCTATGGCAACCGACTTTGTCAAAGCGGGGTTTTACACGCGACCTTTTCCGGACGATTTCAGCGCCTTCCCCTTTCTTATAGATAAAAATTTCTTCAGCGTGCTTCTGTTTTCACCGGAATATTTTCCTGAAAAAAGCGATGCGGTTTATGTGAAGGCAGAAAGCAATGCTTTTAGTTCGCGCCTGTTGCCGGAAAAAATTGAAGAAAGAGGCATTAAAACCGTTCTTATTGCGGGAATGAACACGACGGGCTGTGTTTATGACTCCGTTATCGGCGCTTTCGAACAATGCAGCGAAGAGGTGTGCTTTAAAATCGTTTATAATTTATTGGCCGACGCCAATATTTATTTCAGAAAACGGGAAGCCGATCCTTTGGCGCATAAAAGGGCGTTGGAGAAGAAAATTTCCGCGTATCTGAAAAATGAAGGCATCATTTCGGATCGCTTTTCTTTCGTTACGTCCGAACAGGTTCTGAAACAATATGCCGATCCAATAAAACCGCTGCCTAAACAGGGGCGATCCGCCGGCAAGAAACATAGGGTTCCTGCTGCGTAAACGGGGTTATTCCGCGCAACCTGTTCCTTTTGAAGGCCTTCTGTGTCATTCTGAAATTATGAATCAATCCCGCGTCATCATCGGTATAGACCCCGGACTTCGCCACACCGGCTGGGGAGTTATTGCGCAAGACGGCAATCGTCTTTCGTTTATCGCGGCGGGACGCATCAATCCAGACCCGGATTTGCCGATGGCGTCCCGTCTTTTGACTTTGGCGGAAGGGCTGGCTGACGTTGTCCGGTTACATACGCCGGACGAAGCGGCAATCGAGGAAACTTTCGTTAACAAAAACGCGCGTTCGGCATTGCTTTTAGGGCAGGCAAGGGGAACGGCTATGTTGGCCTTGGCTCAACAGGGGCTTGGCGTTACGGAATATTCGGCCAACAGGATCAAGCAATCCGTCACGGGTCACGGACATGCGGAGAAAAACCAAATTCAGACGATGATAGGCATTTTGTTGCCCGGGGCGGGAGAGCTGGCTGCCGATGCCGCGGACGCTTTGGCTGTTGCCATTACTCATGCGCATCACAGCAGCGCCAATCAAAGGATAGCGGGCAAAACATGAACTGGAGATTGATGGAAGAGGCGGATATTCCACGCGTTAAAAGTCTTGCGGATGCCATACATACGAACTATCCGGAAGACGAAGCCATATTTGCCGAAAAACAACGCCTTTATCCGGAGGGATGTTTTTCTCTTATCTCGGATAACGAACTGGTTGGTTATATTATTTCGCATCCTTGGCGGTTGGGAGAGACTCCGGCCATCAACAAATTTTTGAATAGGCTGCCGGAAAAACCGGATACGCTCTATTGGCACGATATTGCTTTGAGTCCCAAAGTCAGAGCAAGAGGGGCTGTGCAAGAAGGGGTGTCGCTGGTTCTTGCGCACGCTAGAGCGGCCAGCTTTGCAAGCGTTTCGGGAACGGCAGTCAGCGGCACGGCGATTTTTTGGAAAAGACAGGGATTTAGCTTTCTTTCCGAAACGGCGCACGATTTGCCGAGTTACGGCAAGGAAGCCAGATTGATGGTGCTTTTTTTGCCAAAAAAGTAGTTCATGCAGGGACTTGCAAAAACAGCGCGAAAAGAGTACAAAAAGAGAACGCCTTTTTCGGGGTTTTCATGATCGGTAAACTTAGCGGCAGAATTGACAGCCTTTCCGGCTCTAACGTCATCCTGGATGTCGGCGGCGTGGGGTATGTCGTGAGGTGTTCCGCGCGGACGTTGCGCGAGATAGGCGCGGTCGGAGAGTCCGCCAGCCTGCGCATCGAAACCCATGTGCGCGAGGACGCGATCAATCTTTACGGCTTTGCCGATACTATTGAACAGGATTGGTTCCGCCTTCTGACGACAGTGCAGGGCGTCGGTGCAAAAGTCGCTATGTCCATTCTTGGTTCCGTTTCTCCCGAACAATTGGCGCAGTCTATTGCGGCTCAGGATAAAACCATGTTTACGCAAGCCGACGGCGTGGGGCCGAAACTTGCTTTGCGCATTGTCACGGAACTTAAGGACAAGGTGCCCGCCTTTATGGCTTCGCCCGTGCGGCTGGTTTCAGGCGGCGCTTCTTCGGCTGTGCCGCCGAGCCTTGCCGGTGACGCGCTTTCTGCGTTGCTCAATCTTGGCTATCGTCGCACGGAAGCTTTTGCTGCCGTGGCTGCCGCCAGCCAGCGCGATCCCGAAGCCAAACTCGATGCCCTTATCCGCGCGAGCCTTTTAGAGCTTAGCCGGAGGGAGAGCGCGGCATGAAATCTGCGCTTCCTCAAAGCCAGGATCGTCTCGTTGAACGCAAGGCTCTGCCGCATGAGGTTCAGGACGTTGCCTTGCGGCCTCAGACGCTGGACGATTTTGTCGGGCAGCCTGCGTTATGCGCAAACCTGAAAATATTTATCGAGGCGGCAAAAAAACGCGGGCAATGTCTGGATCATGCTCTTTTGTGCGGGCCCCCGGGATTGGGAAAGACGACGCTTGCCCAAATTATTGCACGGGAACTTGGCGTCGGGTTTCGCGGCACTTCCGGCCCCGTCATTGTGCGGGCGGGGGATTTGGCGGCGTTGCTTACCAATCTTCAGCCGCACGACGTCTTGTTTATTGATGAAATCCATAGGCTTAGCCCTCAGGTCGAGGAAATCCTCTATCCGGCTATGGAAGATTTTCAGCTCGATCTCATGATCGGCGAAGGGCCTGCCGCGCGTTCCGTGCGCATAGACCTGCCGCCCTTTACTCTTATCGGCGCGACGACGAGAAGCGGTCTTATCACGCGGCCTTTGCGCGAGCGTTTCGGGATACCCATGCGGCTCCAGTTTTATTCGCCGGAAGAGTTGCAGAAAATTATTGCCCGCGCCGCGACAAAGCTCGATATGCCGTTGACTGCCGACGGCGCGGCTGAAATTGCGCGGCGCGCAAGAGGCACCCCTCGCATTGCCGGACGATTGTTGCGTCGCGTGCGCGATTTTGCCGTCGTCGCGGGGCATAAAGCGATAGACGCCAAGGCGGCGGACGAGGCGTTGGGGCGGCTTGAGGTTGACAGGCTCGGCTTTGATTCTATGGACAGAAAATATCTTGGCCTGATAGCGGAAAATTATAACGGAGGCCCCGTCGGGGTTGATACGTTGGGCGCGGCTTTGTCGGAACAGCGCGACGTTCTTGAAGAAGTCATCGAGCCCTATCTGATTCAGCAGGGCTTATTGCAGCGGACGCCCAGAGGCCGTATGTTGACCGAGGCCGGATATAAACATATCGGCTTTACTTTCCCTGCCGGAAGGCAGGGCGACTGGTTTGCAAGCCTTCAGGAAAAAAGCGATGACGACGAAGCCTGATCCTAAAGCCCCCCACCATCTTCCGGTGAGAATATATTATGAAGACACCGATGCGGGCGGCGTCGTTTATTATGCCAATTACCTGAAATTTGCCGAGCGCGGGCGCATGGAATTTCTGCGCCGGTTCGGGTACAGCCACGAGCAGGTGCGCGAGGAACACGACTCAATTCTGGTCGTGCGCCATGTCGAAGTGGATTATTTGGCGTCTGCAAGGCTGGATGAGCTTCTGGATGTCGTTACGGAAGCGACTGAGTGCAAAAACAGTTCCATGACAATGAAGCAAACCGTGTGCCGGGGAGATACGGTTTTAGCCGAAATAACCGTTGTTATTGTTGCCGTTGGCAAATCCGGTCGGGCTGTCCGGATACCGCCACAATTGCGCCAGATTTTCGGCTCATAGAAAGCATGCCCGATCTTTAGTTTTTCTAGACTTTATCCCCTTATTTCGCATAAACATCTATGTCCGGAACCAACACTCTAACCCCCAGTCGCTGTTATGGATGCTTCACCCGTTTCCCCCGTTAATGCCTTGCAATTGGCAGGGTCCGTTACCGCCAACGATATGTCCCTTATGGGGCTCTTCGGTCACGCCGATATTGTCGGGAAAGTCATCATTGTCTTTCTCGTTATCATTTCGATCCTGACGTGGGCGATTATTTTCGACAAAATCGGGAAAGTTAAACGCCTGAAGGGAAGAGCCGAGTATTTCGAAGAAAAATTCTGGTCTTCAGGCTCGCTCGACATGCTTTACGAAAAAATCAAGCGCCCCGTCGATCCCATGCAAGCCGTTTTCGTCGCGGGCATGAGAGAATGGCGCAACGCCCAAGACAAGGGCCTGTTTTTAAATCCCGTCAGCCGCGCCAACGTCATGTCGCGCATTGACCGCGTTTTGCAGGTCACCATCGGGCGCGAAATGGCAATGGTCGAAACGTGGATGACTTTTTTGGCGTCCGTCGGCTCCGTCGCTCCCTTTATCGGTTTGTTCGGTACCGTTTGGGGCATCATGCACAGCTTTATCGGCATTGCGCAGGCTCAGAACACCAGCCTTGCCGTCGTGGCTCCCGGCATTGCCGAAGCTCTTCTGGCGACAGCCGTCGGCCTTGTCGCGGCTATTCCGGCGACGACGGCCTATAACAAGTTTTCCACAGAAATCGGGCGTTACAGCGCGCGGCTTGAAAACTTCGCTAATGATTTTACGGCGACGCTGTCGCGCAATCTGGAAGACGCGCGCGGCACTCAGGCTTCGCCCCTACATGAGGAAGACACCGGATGGCGGCACAAATGATGAATTCCGGCGGCGGCCGGAGTGGTCGCCGTCGCGCTTCGCGTCCTGTCTCGGACATTAACGTTACGCCGTTTGTGGACGTGATGCTTGTGCTGCTCGTCGTGTTTATGGTGACGGCGCCGATGATGACGGTCGGCGTTCCTATTGATTTGCCGAAAACGCAGGCGAACACCGTAAATCAGGACAAAGAACCTCTCGTCATCAGCGTCGATTCTGACGGACGCGTCTATTTGCAGGATAAAGCCATACGTTCCAGCGAGCTTGTGGCGAAGCTGAAAGCCATTACGGGCGCAAATCCCAATGCCCGCATTTTTGTGCGCGGGGACAAGCAGCTTCCTTACGGGAAAATCATGGAAGTCATGGGATCCATTAGCTCGGCGGGCTTCAAGAAAGTCGCGCTTGTCGCAGAACTACCTAATCCGGCTCAGGGCAAAGGCCGCACGCAGGAGCCATGATCTACGTTCCTACCGTCAACGATCATAGCCTGAAAGAAAGCCTCACGGTATCGACGGGGCTGCACTTTCTGATGTTTCTGTTTTTGTATTTCGGCCTGCCGCATATTATCCCGCCGCTGCCCGCCCATCATGAGCCCATACCCTTCGATATTGTGACGATTGCCGAAATCACCAATACGCGCGTTGCCGACCAACCTGAGGCTGCTGCTTCTCCGCCCCCTCCACAGCAGACAAAGCCGCAGGCTCCGCCGCCTGCCCAAGCAAAAGCCGAAGCCGAGCCGGAAGCTTTGATGCCGAAACCGCTTGAAAAACCAAAGCCTCCGGCTGAAAAGCCTGCGCCTCAACAGCCCGATTTGTTCGGCAGCGTGCTTAAAAACGTCGCCAGAATGAAACCGGTGGAGTCTCCTAAAGTCACGGATGCGGATAAAAAAGCGGATGCCAATGCCGCTGCGTCCAATTTGGGTCCGTCTTTTTCTTCGCGGCTTACGATTACGGAAGAGGACGCTTTGCGCCGCCAGATCGAGCAATGCTGGAACCCGCCGGTGGGCGCCCGCGACGCGCAAAACCTGATTGTCGAGGTTATCATTGACGTAAACCCCGATCGTACCGTGGCAAACACGGAGATTGTTGACAAGTTGCGTTACGCCAGCGATCCTTTCTTCCGCGCCGCCGCAGATTCCGCTATACGTGCGGTACGTAATCCGAAATGCAGCCCGTTGGAACTGGCTGCCGACAAGTATCAGCAGTGGAAACGCATCAATTTTAATTTTGATCCGAGGGACATGTTATGAGAAGCATCCGGCATACGACGTTCAGCGTTCAGAAACTTATCGCGGTAGCGGCATTGGCCGTTATTATGTTTTCGCCTTCGGCGCGAGCCGAAGTTAAAATTGACATCACGCGCGGCGTCGTCGAGCCGATCCCCATCGCCATTCCTTCATTCTACGGCAACACGCCTTCCGAAGCGAAGTTCGGAAACGATATTGCGCGCGTCGTTTCGGAAGACCTCGTGCGTTCGGGGCTGTTTTCGTCCGTCGATCCGCAATCCTTCGTTCAGGACGCCAATTCGCTTCTGGTTCAACCGCATTTTTCGGACTGGCGCGTGCTTAATGCCCAGGCGCTTGTCGTCGGCAAAATCGAAACGCAGGCCGGCGGCAAACTAAAGGTCGAATTCCGCCTGTGGGACGTGTTCTCGGAACAGCAAATGACGGGACTGGCCTATTTCTCGATCCCCAGCAATTGGCGCCGCGTCGCGCACATCGTCTCGGACGCGATTTATAAGCGCGTGACGGGCGAGGACGGCTATTTCGACACGCGCATCGTTTATATCGCCGAAACGGGCCCTCAAACCCGCCGCATCAAGCGGCTTGCGATCATGGATCAGGACGGCGAAAACAACCGCATTCTGTCCGATGGCCGCGCTATTGTTCTGACGCCGCGCTTTTCTCCGGCGATGCAGCAGATCACCTATATGGCCTACTATAACAACCGCCCCCGCGTTTATCTGTTCGACATTGATACGGGCAAGCAGACCGTTCTGGGCGATTTCGACCATATGACGTTTGCGCCGCGCTTTGCTCCTGCGGGCAACCGCGTCGTGTTTGCTTTGTCCGAAAGCGGCGCTTCCAATATTTATACGATGGATTTGCGTACGCACCGCATCCAGAAACTGACAAGCGGAACAGCCATCAGCTCTGCGCCGTGCTATTCGCCGGACGGGAAGAAAATCACGTTTGAATCCGATCGCGGCGGTTCCCAGCAGATTTATGTCATGAATGCCGAAGGCGGCAATGCTCAGCGCATCAGCTTCGGCAACGGCAATTACGGAACGCCGGTCTGGTCGCCCCGCGGCGATTTGATCGCCTTTACCAAAATGCATGGCGGGAGATTCTATATAGGCGTCATGCGTCCCGACGGCACCGGCGAAAGGGAGCTCGTTGAGGCATGGCACGCCGAAGGCCCGACATGGGCTCCGAACGGCCGCGTTTTGATGTATTTTAAGGAAGCTCCGTCAAGTCAGGGATCGAGGCCGAAGCTCTATTCGATAGATTTGACCGGATATAACGAACGCGAAATCCAGACGCCGACGGATGCATCGGATCCGGCGTGGTCGCCCCTGTTGCCGTAATTTTACGGTTATCGCGGAAAGCCGGATACTTTTCCCGGAAACCAGAGGCGGCCCCGTTTGTCTTCGATTTCGATCAGCCATACGTCCGGGTCAATGGCTGTTTGTTTCGAAAGATAGGCTTCTGCCGCCGCGTCCGTCATAGGGTCTGTGGATGTTGCGGGAATCCAAACGCGGTTTTCGCCGTCGCGCGCTTCGATAAGGACGCGAGAGGTTCCGTTCAGCAGATTAATTTTCAAAATCATCGTGCCGCTTTGGGCGTCGCCTTTATGGACGACAATGACGGACACGCCTTCTTGCGCAGCTTCGCGTATTACGGCGCTGACGTAAAAGGCTGTCGGGAGTCCGCTTTCTCTCATAACGCTATTTTGTGGAGGAAGGTTTAAAAGGCCAGGGCGCTGCCGAGGCCGGAAGCAAGGTTTCGCGCGCCAAGCCTATAATGCCGATTGAGACATAGCCGTTGCGAACGGCGGCGGCGTCGCTCTTTGAGGCCTCTTTTTTCTTGGGTTTATGAGGGTAAATCCAGAAACACTTTTTGCCGCGCAGGTCGGTGTCTTCTCTGATCTCGAAGGGGGGAAGTTGACCGTTGACGGGGAGCGTCCAGCGGCTTCCTTTGATTTTTTTAGCAGGCAGATTGGGGAGGTTGATGGACAGGCAAAAGTATTTTTTCCAGCCTTTCTTGAACAGGGAGGCAAGCAAGGGGGGTAAAATTTCGCCAGCCATATCCCAGTGCATATTTTCAGGCGCGTCGCGCTTGATGCTTATGGCGACGGAGGGGATTTCGTACATAAGGCCTGCGAAAGCTCCGCCCAACGTTCCCGACAAGTTGACGTCAGACCCCGTGTTGAGGCCCGTATTAATGCCCGAGAAAATGAGATCGGGCGGACAGTCTTTCATAAGATGTTCAAGGGCGACAACGATACAGTCCGAAGGCGTGCCGGAGACGGCGTGGCGGCGTTCCCCGAGCTTTCGAATCCGCAAGGGAATGCTCATCGTGAAGCTTTGAGACGAACCGCTTTGTTCGACCTCGGGAGCGACGATCCATACGTCGGTTTGGGGGGCAAGTTTTCTGGCTACATCCGCCAGAACGGAAAGGCCTGTCGCGTTAATTCCGTCGTCGTTTGTGATAAGAATCCGCAAGCTTTTTTTCATTAAAAGCCGACCTTTTCGGAAATCAGATAGAGAGGCCTTGCTTTCACTTCCATGAAAATACGAGCCAAATATTCGCCGACGATGCCGAGGCTTAGCAGTTGCAGCCCGCCCAAAAACAGTATGCCGACCATGAGCGAGGCATAGCCGGGAACATCAACGCCATAAATCAAGGTGTCCGCGACAAGGTAGGCGGCATAAGCGATCGCGCCGAAAGAGACAAGCACGCCGCACCACGTCCAGATCCGCAAGGGCAGCGTGCTGAAGGCAGAAATGCCGTCGAAGGCGAAACGCAAGAGACGAAAAAAGCTCCAGTTTGAATGGCCGCTATCGCGGGGCTCAACTTCAAACGACACCGTGCCCTGGCGAAAGCCGACCCATGAGGCGAGTCCCTTCATAAAACGATTGCGTTCAGGCAAAGCGTTTAGCGCCGCGATGGCTTTGCGGTCGAAGAGGCAGAAATCGCCCGCGCCTTCGGGCATATCAATATCGGCAATCTTGTGAAAAACGGCATAAAACGCGCGCGCTAAAAAGCGGCGCAAGACGCTGTCGGTATGGCGGTCGTTGCGGAGGGCATGAACAACCTCGAAGCCTTCGCGCCATTTGTTGACGAGATCGGAAATGACTTCGGGAGGATGCTGAAGATCGCTGTCCATCGTTACGGCAGCGTCGCCTTTGGCTAGTTGCAATCCGCAGGTGAGCGCCGTTTCTTTGCCGAAATTGCGGGCGAAACGGACAATCTTCAGTCTTTGGTCGAACTGACGTTCGTGAACAAGCGTCGCAAACGTGCTGTCGGAGCTTCCGTCGTCAACGCAGATGATTTCATAAGTAAGGCTGACTTTTCCAAGCGCGGGATACAGCCTTTCCAGCAGGCGATGAACGCCGGCGGACTCATTATGAAAGGGTAGAATAATGGAAAGTTGCGGCATGAAAAAACCGGGATCTGAAACTTAGCGCTTAGAATAGCTCCGAAATCAGCGCCTTCCAAGACAGAACTTACTTCAAATCCCGGATGCCTTTTAGAATCCTTCGCGCTCTTTGCGTTTGCGCTCAACCTTGCGTTGACGGCGAACGGATTCGGACTTTTCACGCGCCTTGCGTTCTGACGGCTTTTCATAATTCCGGCGGAGTTTCATTTCACGAAACACGCCTTCGCGTTGCAGTTTTTTCTTTAAAGCGCGGAGCGCTTGGTCAACATTGTTGTCACGAACGAGAACTTGCACGAAGCATCCCTCCTCAGGGAGTAAAAATGTTAGGGTCAAAAAACATTCCGGCGTCTTTTCGAAAGACAGCCGGAGGGTGAGGAAATAACATAATCAATAGGTTAGAGCAACACGTTATCTGTCATGCTTTTTAAAAGCTGTCGGAGAAAAACATCATATTTATCAAAGGATTGAAGTTGTCGCGGCTTATGGGAGAAGAATCGCGCATTGCGGGAAGCCCAGAGCTGCGGGTAGTCTTGACGAGAAAGAAGCAAACAAGGAGTACGGTCATGAAGAACAATTTGTTTACGCCTTTGACGCTGCGCGGCGTTACGTTCAAGAATCGCATCTTCCTTTCTCCGATGGATCAATACAGCGCGGAAGACGCAAAGCCGAATATTTGGCATCTGGCGCATTACGGCAATCGCGCTATCGGCGGTGCGGCGTGCACCGTTCAGGAAGCCACGGCTGTATTGCCTGAAGGCCGCATCAGTCCAGGAGATTTAGGCATGTGGGACGACTTGCAGGTTGCGGCTTCCCGTCCTTTGACGCAATTCATCAAAGAGCAAGGCTGTATCCCCGGCATTCAGTTGGGACACTCGGGGCGCAAAGGCTCGACAAGCATTCCGTGGAAAGGGGCGGGCTATGTCACTCCGGCGCAGGGAGGATGGGCTGTCGTTGCGCCATCGGCTGTGTCTTTCGATGACAAATCGCCCGTGCCGCGCGCGCTCAACGAACAGGAAATTCAAAACATCGTTGCGGCCTTTGCGAAAGCGGCGGAACGCTCCGTCGCCGCGGGCT
>JBAZLX010000026.1:0-17450 GCA_041650075.1 Bdellovibrionales bacterium
GTCAACAGGTTATAGGTTATTTTCGTTCCAAAATTGAAGAAGGATTTCTGATGTTCGACCAACCTTTTCTTCCGCTCGACCCCGCCGCCACGCAAAAATTCCTGGCCGACGTCGCGCCCCTTATTGCCCCTGTCACGCTTACGGAAGGCAAGACCTCCGTTCAATGCCTCGCCTTGCCGTTTTATGACGATTTCAAGCTTTATGCCGTTACTGATTCTACCCTGCCCCCTCCCAACACGCGCTACATGCTTTACAAGCCGGGGGACGCCAGCCTGATGAACTGGACGAACGAGCCTATCTATGCCGTCAACGAACGCGCGCCAATCAAGATTGACCGCAAGACGTGCCTCACCTATGCGCGGTTTTTCTTCCACTATGTGCGCGGACAGTTGGGGCGCTTTATCATCGTCGAAAAGCCGGAGGAAGTTGTCTGGCTGGCCAACGCCAATGCCGAAGAAAAGGCCGAAGTGAACAAGCGGATAATGCCCGTGACCTATAAGGGTATCGGACGCGATAATCTTATCACCCTTACAGCCTCGGTTGTGTTCAAGAACGCCCTTTTCAAGACCGACATCAAAATTGCGCCGTTTGAAATGGACGTTTTCGATCCCGAGCTTAACGCGCCGGAACACTTCACGATTGGCCAGATGAAATTGACGAACGAAGACCTTCTGCTCGAAGATCTGAATGTTCCGATTGACCCGCCGCCCGGAGAATTCGGCTAATAAATATAAACAAACTCTTGCATAACCCGCTCTGGCGAGGGGAATGCGAGAAGCGAGAAGCGCAGAACCGGAGCGTACTCTGATGTACGTGAGGCTTCGAGCACCGCAGCGACGAAGCAGTCACCCGCCAGAGTTAGGGTTATTCAAGAGTGACTCCTTCAGCACGCCTTCAAGCCACGCTCGATCTTTTGCGCGAAATCGCCGGCAAGCCGCGTCCTGCCGACGGTATTGTCAGCGCCTATTTTCGCGCGCATCGTTATATCGGGAGCCATGATCGAGCCGATATTTCGTCGCGGCTCTATGCCATTTTGCGGCATCAGGCACGGCTCGATTGGTGGCTCAAGAAAGAAAACGTAAGTCCGACACCCCGCGCACGACTGATCGCATGGCTGGCTCTGAACGACAAGCTGCCGCTGAAAAACATCGGCGAGCTTTTCAGCGGCAGGAGTTATGCCCCCAAAGAACTTAACGACGATGAACGCGTTCTCCTGCGCATCCTCGATGGCCATACCATCGAACATCCCCTTATGCCCGAAGAGGTTCTTGCCGAATGTCCTCCCGATTGTCTGGACGCGCTCAGGCAAAAATTCGGCAACAGTTTTCTGCGGGAAATGCGCGCGATGCAGCAACCCGCGACGCTCGATTTACGCATCAATCCTTTAAAAACGACGCGCGAGGAAATTTTAAAGGCGCTTAAGGACTTGGGGCTCAAGGCCAAAGCCTGCACAATATCGCCATGGGGCGTACGCGTTTTCGAACGTCCGGCGCTCAATACTTTGCCGATGCTCAAAGAAGGCCTTGTCGAAATTCAGGACGAAGGCTCGCAGATGGTGGCCTTTGCCGTTGACGCCAAACCCGGAGAGCGCGTCGTTGATTTTTGCGCAGGCGCAGGCGGCAAAACGCTTGCCATCGCCGCCATGATGCAAAACAAAGGCAAGATCGTCGCCTGCGATGTTCTGTCCAAACGGCTTGATCGCAGCACCGAACGTTTCCGCCGCGCCCAACTCCATAACATCGAAACACGCACGCTCAGCAGCGCGCGCGACCCATGGGTCAAAAAACACAAAGGCAGCTTCGATCGCGTGCTTGTTGACGCGCCGTGCAGCGGCACGGGAACGTGGCGGCGCAATCCAGACGCCAGATGGCGAGAACTCGGCCCCGGGCTTAAGTCTCTTCTCAAAACACAGGCAGATATTCTCGATAGCGCCTCGCGGCTGGTCAAAGCAGGCGGGCGACTGATTTATGCGACATGTTCTCTTCTGCCGGACGAAAATGAAAAACAGATCGAGACTTTTCTGGGGGCACATCCTGAATTTTCAGTATCTCCCTGCGGCCTGAACGACGCGGACTTTCTTTCTCTTTCTCCCGCGCAACACGGCACGGACGGCTTTTTCGCCGCAGTGATGACGAAGGCAAAAGCTAAAATTGAAGCGTAATTAAGGGCGCCAATTTTATATTTCAGGATGTGCAGAACATGCCGCCGGTTCGCGCCCCGGCCTTGAAATTCTTTTAAACGGCGGATTTAGCTGCTGGGTCTTGTCAATATTGTCTTGCCCTTCGATGCGCAAAACATAAATACACCCCATAGAAACGCTGACCCTAATATCGGCGCGTATGCCAAGGTCTTCATTTATTATCCGCAGAGCTTCTTTTCTTTCTTCCTCGCTAAGGATTTCTTTCCCATCGGCCTTTTCAAGCGGCAAATCTATAAGCCGCGCTTCCCTTTCTTTATAGCCGGCGCATCCGGAAATATCATGTTGCGTCCACGTACTATCGAAAATGTAGTCCCGGATTTTTTTAGATTGTTTTTCGTCCATAACTCCTCCGCATCATGGCAATGCCGGTATCGGGTCAAAAAACGAACCACCCCATAAACTAAGCCGCCAACGCCTTCGCGATGCTGTCGAATAAGAACTTGCCGTCCGTGCTGCCGTGTAAATCTTCGACGGCGTCTTCGGGATGCGGCATCATGCCGAGCACATTGCGTTTTTCGTTAAATATCCCCGCAATGTCGTTGATAGAACCATTCGGGTTCTCGCGATAGCGAAAGGCGACTTGTCCGTTGCCTTCGATCTTTTTCAGCGTTTCCGCTTCGGCAAAGTAGTTGCCGTCGCCGTGGGCGATAATCATGCGCAAGTCCTGCCCTTTGCGGCAAAGGCGCGTAAAATCGCTATCCGGATTTTCGACCGAAAGCGTGACCGCCTTGCAGATAAATTTCAGGCTTTTGTTGTGCAGCAAAATCCCCGGCAAAAGGCCGGACTCGCACAAAATCTGAAAACCGTTGCAAATCCCCCAAACGCGCACGCCTTGCGCGGCGCGGGCTTTAACTTCCTGCATGATCGGCGCATGCGCGGCCATGGCGCCCGTACGCAGGTAATCGCCATAAGAAAAACCGCCCGGAAGCAGAATCAGGTCAACCTTCGGTAACGTTTTATCGGCATGCCAAATCAGATACGGCTTGCGCCCCGTCGCGCGCTCAAGCGCTAAAACCGCATCTCTTTCGCGATTTGTGCCTGGAAATACGATAATAGCTGATTGCATAAAACGAATCCCGAATTCTGTGGAAAGCTAAGCCAACTTAGGGCATTTTCCGATGGAATAAAAGCCCAGAGTCGCCCTTTTTGCAGAAGCTTAAAAATGTCCTTCCTAGCCCCATCGGATAATCTTTCTTTTGGCGAAAAGCTGAGGCTTCTCAATTGGGGCATGATCGCGATCATCGTCCTTATCGGCCTGATCGGCATTGCCCTTCTTTATTCGGCGGGGGGAAAAAGCTGGTCTCCCTGGGCGGGTCCGCAGTTAACCCGTTTTGCGATCGGGTTAACTTTAATGATGATTATCGCCTTAACCGACATTCGCTTTTGGCTGCAATACGCCTACGCGCTTTATGGAGGCATGTTATTTCTTCTGATTGTCGTCGAGATCGCGGGTCAGGTCGGCATGGGAGCCCAGCGCTGGATCAATTTCGGCTTCATCGTCATCCAACCCTCGGAGCTGATGAAAATCACGCTTGTACTTGCCCTTGCAAAATATTTTCACAGTCTTTCCTTCGAAGACATCGGGCAACCCATTAAACTTCTGTTCCCTGCAGCCATGGTTGCGGTTCCCGTATGCCTTGTTCTTTTTCAACCCAATCTTGGAACAGCCTTGCTTTTAATTCTGGCAAGCGCTTCCGTTTTTTTCGTAGGCGGGGTGCGCTGGTGGAAGTTCGTCGTTCTGCTCATCCTTGCCGCCGCAATCTTGCCCGTCGCATGGAATTATCTGCATGATTATCAAAAAGCGCGTTTAATGATTTTCATGAATCCTGGCGCCGATCCCTTGGGCGCCGGATACAATATCATGCAGTCCAAGATCGCCATGGGATCGGGGGGGCTGTTCGGGCGGGGGTTTGGCCAAGGCACGCAAAGCCAACTGCAATTCCTTCCCGAAAAACATACAGATTTTATTTTCGTCGTTTTGGCCGAAGAACTGGGCATGTTCGGCGCGTGGTTTCTCCTCGGGCTCTATTTCCTACTGATTGCCTACGGCTTTATCATTGCTTTAACGTGCCGAAACCAGTTTGGCCGACTGGCGGCTTTTGGATTGACGTTTACGTTCTTTCTTTATGTTTTTGTCAATGTCGCCATGGTCACGGGGCTCATACCCGTCGTCGGCATTCCCCTGCCCCTCGTTTCCTACGGAGGCACGGCCATGCTCACGCTCCTAATCGGTTGCGGCATTCTGCTTTCAATTTCCCTGCATCGGGATATGCGCATTTCGCGCACGGGGCTTAACGAATAGCCCGTTTAAAGAAGCTGGGCGAGTTTATCGTACAGCGTGCCCGAAACCTTGCTTCCCAAAAGCTGAACGCTCGAAACGATGACCAGAAAGACCAGCCCTACGATCAGCGCGTATTCGATAGCCGTCGCACCGCTTTCGGAGTTTTTCAATTTCGATAGGACGTTTGGCATGCGCGGATCCTCCACCATCGCGGGAAAATGAAAGATGCGTTGCCTAACCTCTGTTGTCAACGACGCAAAATCAGAAACATAATCCGTTTTATTGGGGAATACTCGAGGAATGCAGTTCCATACGAAGGTAGTTGGTCGCCCTTATCGCTACCGTCGGCAACCCCGTCGCTTTTGGATCAACGTTTCCGAGCACATCGTGTTGCCGCAGAAATTCCGGCGGAAAATCTTTAAGATATTGTGATCGAATAAGGGAACCCAAAGTCGCCAAACATGCGCCTACCGTTACGATTTTCAAGGCATCGCCATTTGTCAAAACATCGTATATTAGCGACGCTCCGGCCAAACTGACCATACAACAGGCCGCTAACGTCAAATTGACCCTTTGCGGCAAGGTTTCCTCGACAGCAGCTTCCCAATAGGCCTGCTTGACAACGGGAACCGTAAGGCGACCTTCACGAATATCATCGTCAAAGTCTTCCAAAACAGCGTGCAAACTGTACCAAGAATATTTTTCCGACATATATTTTCCTAAACAATACCGCAAGTTATCCGCATCCGGCTTGGTACCATATCTTCCGACGGCTCAAGAACGAAAACAATGCTTTCGCATGCCGACAAACCGAATACGCCAATCAAGGCACTTATTTCAATGCCTTAAAAAAATACTATAGCGTATTGAAGAGATTGCTTTTTTAGAAAAAATTTACCATAATCGCCCGTCTTTTCCGGTTCTGTTCCCCTTAGTCATCCATGCCCCCGTCCCCGCCGCCACCTCCAGCGCCCATGCCAATGCCGCCGCCTTCTTTCGGCATTAGTCGTTTTACGGCGTTTATCCTTGGGCTTGTCGTCTTTGTCTGCATAGGCGGGATAGGCAGCGCAAGTTACATCAAATATCAGCTCGACAGATCCGAAACAACGCTGGCCGCCCCCGACGTAGCCCTGGGCGACGACCAGGACCTTTTTGCCCAATTGCGCCGGACGTGGGGCTTCAGCGGTTTTCTGGGCTATGCCCAAAAATACGTATTCACTCATGACACAACGGGCTTTGCCGAAATCAAAGATAAAATCAAAGCCGCCGATGAAATTGTCGCAAAACTTCCCGAAAGCGTACCTCTTCAAACGCGTCGCGAACTGTCTTCCATTGCCGCTCTTTTTGACGACGCTTTACAGAAGATGAATTCGCCTTCCGGCGGCGAGCTATCGAACGAATTTACAGCCATGGAGCTTGGGCCTTTATACGCCGCCCTGTCCGTTCTTGACTCGCGCATGACCTCCGATAGCGCGCAAGCGCGCTTTGAGGCGCAAGGACAAGCAAGATTCTGGGCGACGCTTCTGACACTCGTCAGCTGGGGCAGCCTCATCATCGCCGCCGCTTGCGCCGCCGGCATTTATCTCGTCTTACGCGACAAACAATCCGCGCCCATGCGCGCTCTGGCGCAAAGCATCCAAAACATGGCGCGCGGCGACATGCGAACGTCCATCTGGGGAACGGAGCGCCAGGACATGATCGGCGATTTGGCGCGCGCCGTTGATCTTGCCCGCTATCATTTCAGCCACCTGCCCGATTTATCGCTTCTGAGCGACGAAGGCCCCGTGCGCCTGCGCTTCGAAGGAGGAACACGGACGCTATTCGAAGCGATGATGAAGTCCATATCCGACGATTCCGAAAATATCCGTCAACAGTCCTCGAACCTCACCTCTGCCGTCAAGCAGCAGAAAGATTCAGTCTCCGAGCTTTCGACAAAGGTCGAAACGATATTGCAAAGCATCCTTCAGCGCGGCCATAACGGCGACAAGCAGATCGCGCAAGCGCTCCAAAGCATGGTGGGCGGAGCGGAGAACCTGAAAAACGCCCACGCCCACACGGCGGATCAATTGACGCGCCTTGTCCCGATCATTGAGGAGCGCGCTCAAAAACTGTCCGAAATCACCCAGATAACGGGCAAGCAGCTGACCCACACGCTGCAATCCCTCGTCGCGAGCGAAATGAGCCTCAAGACGCATACGGAAAAATCCGGAGAAATACTAACCAAGCTGTCGTCAACGGCGGATGATTTGGGCGAACGGCTGTTCGGCGCCATCAATCTTCTTCAAGCGAGCGGCAAGGTTCTTGGCGAGACGACGGAAAACATCAAGATTCAGTGGAACAACATGTCTCCGGCAGCGGACTGGAGCCAACGTCTCGACGAGATCAAGCAGCAGCTTGGCAGCTTGTCGGAAAAAATTGAATCGCAGACAAGCATGCAGCTCGACCTGATCGCCGAAGGCTTAAAACAAAACGCCGCGTCCTTGAATGCGTCGGAGTCCCTGTCTCAACTCGGAATCAAACTTGACGAACTTAAACAAAACGCCTCCGCCTCAGGCACACAGGACATCCTCGTTCAATTGGCGGGCAAAATCGAAGAAATGAAGGGGCATCTGGAGGCGTTACAATCAAAATTGGATCAACAGGCAAGCGCAGCCCAAACCGCAGCGGCGCAAAGCAATATTTCGGCAGTCGGCGATAAACTCAAGGAACTTACCGAAATGGAAGGACGGGTCGCCGTCTTTGTCTCTGCCCTTCCCGGAGATTTGCGCGCCGCGTTGCGTGAAGAGCTTGAAAAACGGTCGGAACAGGACAATGCCTCCGCCGCCGCGCAAAAAGAAGTTGTCGCCAAACTGGCGGAAATTGAAACGGGTCTTGCCGCAACCCAACACGCGGCAGAGGCCGCGCACGCCGCCGCGTCGAGGCCACTGGTTCCCCCGACCCTCTCCATGCCGCCGGAAATCCAGCAGCAGTTCCTCGATCAGTGGTTCCAGATGTCGGCGCAGATCGAAGCTTCGCGCGCAAGCATGGTCGAAGCCATTGCCGGAAAAATCAACGAGCTGGAGGGCCGCATTGCCGTGGAACGCGCCAAACCGCTGCCAAAGACGACGGCGGATTATGCCTTGCAGGTTCAAATTGATAAACAGACGGAAATTCTCGGAGAGCTTGTAAACACGCTAAGCCTCCTCGACGCACACATGCAGCAGGCCAAGGCCGATATGTACAGGACTTAAATCCTGCAATTAACCATACATTTTTCTGTCGCTTTCCCTGCCTTTTGAATAGGCTGTAATCGGAAATTCAGCCTCTCAAATATTCAAGGGGGATATTATTTCATGTCTTATGTTAATCCCATAACGGACAAAGAAAATTTTGGCGCCCTCCGCACAAGTCGACAAGTAGATCCCTGTAGCTTTCGACTGATGGGGCCAGAAACTTTTTGCGAGGACGGCGATTCAGACCACCATCTTATTAATATATATATGTATGGGGTTCCTTCTCCGTTAAAAGCGCTCGCTTTTAACAACGCTGACTACAATTTTGGAAATCAGCTGACCTCCACACCTGATTTCGAACTCTGCGAAGTTCTCACCGACGAAGGAAGATATTGGGTCAACTCAAAGGCAGTCCTCGATTGCGTCCCCGTCAATGAATCTTCCGACGGCAAGGCTCGTACAAAGCTTATTTTTGAAGAGGGAATGAGCAACATCATCCCCGCCGCTGTTGATGACGTCAAAGCGGCGTTAAAACGTCCTGTAGATTTCAACTTCTCTTTTCCGCCGCCCCCGGTCGCGGAACCGGCAAAAGAGCCAGCCCCAAACGAAAAAGCGGCAGCAAAAGCAAAACGCCCGCCCGCAAAACCGCCGGGCAAAAACCCCCGCGCACCGAAAGCGCACTGATCTTTTTTTCCAAAAAAAAGCCCGGCTCAAGAAAGCCAGGCGGAAGTTCAGAACAACGGCGAACAAGCTTTAAATGTACCACGATGCTTTTGTTTTCCCTACGGATTTATTTGCTATAACAGGCTGATAATTCAAATAAATTTCTTTGCTTTCATCCATTCATCCGTATAGTCCCGCCCAGATAACGGATATTTTCTTTGTTTTATTTTTTTGACTGCAAAGGAGACACGCCATGCCCCAAATCGAATTACAAGAATTTCTGGGCACGACCGGCTTGTGCAAGCCTCAAAACTACGGCGCCCATTGTCGAAACAAATATAGCGCCCTTGGCGAGGGATCTCATGGATCATCCTCAACCGGCAAGCCTAAGACCAAGTCTCTTAAGATTCACACAAACTGCATCCAGATAATCGGCCAAAGACGAAAAGTTGATGTAGCCGGCGTCCATGTCGCAAGGGCGCTTATCAAGGATGCTCGCACGGGTTCGGTCAGAAACGTAAACATCATCGTTAGCGATAATGATGGGGATCCCCTTTCTCACATTGGGGGCACCCGTCCCAAGCTTTACAAGGCCTCCACACGCGAAGAAGACGTTTTTTACAATCCCAATGCGGTGACGGGCCCCATTCCCGACTATCCCTTTCATCCTATCCGCAATATGGTTGCTCAATGCATAAAGTATCTCGGCCTTAGATAGGCCCGCCCGTCGCTTAAGACAGTGGATTTAACGATTTCCGGCATGATTCCTGTTTTTAACTAAACATTTCTCTATTTGCTTTCATGCCCGGCCTTTAATATTGCGGTGACATATTTAAAAAATTAAGAAGCAACCCTGTTCAATAAAATTCATTATGCTTATCGTTACATTTTCAACGCTGAACGATATTGGCGACTACGAACTTGGCACTTTGGCCGTCAACGTTGATAAAATTCATACGATTGACGACGTAAGAATCCTTGAAAGCGGAAAATTTCAAGGATCTACCCTTGGGCGCGTCAATTTTTCCTACGGCAGCCCGAAAACCGTTGTGCTTTCCTGCCTCCCCGAAAACGAAGAAGAGATTGATTTCAATAATAGGCTGAAAGAAATCGGCTTCGCCGATTTCGAAACCCCGACGGGCAGAATACTGGTCAATCTCAATGCCGTTACCTCCTGCCGCCCTTTGGATGGACAGTCTTCTTGCATGAGCAAGCAAACTCTTCTTGTATTTAAAAACAGGAAAACAAGGCTCGTCTCCTCAAGCCCTGAAATGACGAGAGACTTGATTGACAATCATAATAATAACCAAAGCCTCGATCCGCAAAAGCAATCCAGTTGCACGATAGAAACCTCAAAAACAAAACCTCTCTCAACGGCTTTCTCTTTGCCTGTTCCGCAAAAATCCGTCGCTTCCAATCAAGACGACATACCGATGCCCCCCGACCGTTATAAGGTTCTATCGCGAACCGAACGCAACAATTTCATATTTCGCGGAATACTTCCGGCATAAGGCCGATATTTTAATCGCCCAAAACGCCCCTGATTTCTCTTAAAGAGCGCAAGGCTTTGCGCGTTCCGTTCATCACGTTAAAAAGATCGGACGCTTGCGACGGATGAAGCGCAAGATGAGCGATGGCCTTCAGCGCATTCACACCGCCGTCCGGTTTTATCGAAGCCATAACAAACGGCGGAACGTTCATAACTGAATCGTCGCAAACCGAACGAACGACGACAAAAGGCAGCTTCGCTTCGGTCGCGATCTCCGCGACGCACTGGCTTTCCATATCAACAATGGCGCATCCCGTATTTTGATAAAGGGCGTCCTTTTCTCCTATGGTCGGAATCAAAAGATCCGACCCATAAACGCCACCGCGCTTGGCATGAGGGATCTTCTTCGCCAACTCGCGCCCCCACGCTTCGTCGCATGTCCATTGCCCTTTGGGCGACGCTACGCGGTTACCGATAAAAATATCGCCCAGATGTACCGACGAATCCAAAGACCCGGCAATGCCGAAACTCATCAGCTTTGTTGCCCCAATCGCCACAAGCTCCTGCGCCAGTTCGCGCGCTTTACGCGGCTGAGCGGCGCAACACGCGACAATGGCGCCCTTGATCCGGCTTGCGATGACTTTTTCCGATCTGAGACCGCAGAGAATGCCAAGCATTTTTACATCCCATATAGCGCAGGCGCAGCATTGCCCGATTGAATGCTACGATAACGTGCAAGAGCCCACTCTGGAAAGAAAGATTTATACCCATGATACCGCAGATAGAACACGCGGGGAAATCCGACGGCGGTATAATATTCTTCGTCCCATGTTCCATCGGCTTTTTGCGCTTTGGCAAGCCACGCAATGCCGCGAGAAACGGATTCGCTGTCGGCGCCTCCGGCAGCCATAAGAGCGATAAGCGCCCACGCCGTCTGCGAAGGCGTGCTGACGGCACATTCGCCCTTGGGTTTGTCTTTCCAATAGCTGGCTCCGTCTTCGCCCCAACCGCCGTCTTTATGCTGCTTGGCCATCAGCCACGATGCGGCGCGGCGAACCATAGGATCATGGGACTCGATTCCTATGGCGCTCAAAGCGCACAAAACGGACCATGTGCCGTATATATAATTCGTTCCCCAACGCCCGAACCAGCACCCTTCTTTCTCCTGCTCGCGGCGCAGATATTCGATGGCAGCAGCCACCTGAGGATGGTCTTTCTTGTATCCAAGCTGCGCGAGCATACTAAGGCAGCGGGCCGTCACGTCGGCGCTCGGCGGGTCGAGCAGCGCGCCATGATCGGCAAAAGGAATATGGTTCAGATAAAAGTAGGAATTGTCGGCGTCGAACGCGCCCCACCCGCCGTTCTTGGATTGCAGTCCCAAAACCCATTCGGTTCCGCGCTCAATGGCCTCGCGATATTTAACGCGATCGCAACGATCCAGAGCCATCACAACCACGGCAGTATCGTCAAGATCGGGGTAATAGGCATTGTTGTATTGGAAGGCCCATCCGCCGGGACGCGCCTTCGGACGCCACGTTGCCCAATCGCCGACGACATCGAGAATCTGACGCTCTTTCAGCCAATCGCAGGCTTTTTCGACCGCCGCGTGCGAAGCCCCGGCCTCCATCAACGCATGAGCGGACAAAGCCGTATCCCACACGGGCGACAAACACGGCTGGCAATAGGCCTGTTCGGGCGTATCGACGACCATCTTATCAATGGCTTTGCGCGCGATGACGCGAAGAGGATGATCTTTTTCATAGCCAAGACAGGTATACATCATCAACGAATTCGCCATCGCCGGATAAATCGCGCCAAGGCCGTCCTCGCCGTTCAGACGTTCCGTGACCCACGCCACGGCTTTATCAATAGCCTTCTGCCGCAGACCCTTTGGCATATACGGCTCAAATCCGCGCAAAATATAATCGAGCGCCTCAAACGCCGGAGCCAGCAGCGATTTTGACACGGTCTGCGCCCACCTTCTCACGTCGTTGGGCGGCGTCGTGAAAAGCTCATCCACGCGAACCTTTCTCGGATTAATTGCCTGAGGCTTCTTGGCCATCAATACAAGCAAAGGCACAATCACCGTGCGCGACCAATACGACACTTTGCTCAAATGAAAAGGAAACCACAGCGGCAAAAGAATAATCTCGACCGGCATGACCGGAACGGCACGCCACGGCACGGCGCCGAAAAGAGCAAGCTGAATGCGCGTAAAGACGTTGCTTTTCTGCGCGCCGCCCCGTTTCAGGATAGCCTCGCGCGCGCGTTTCATATGAGGCGCATTAATGTCGTCACCGACGCATTTCAAAGCGAAGTACGCCTTGACGCTCGCGCTTATGTCCAAAGCCCCCCGATGGAACAAAGGCCACCCGCCGTATTCTTCCTGTATCCGGCGCAAATATACGGCCATGCGTTCATGCAAGGGTTGATTGATCGTATCCAAAAAATGATCGAGCAAAATATATTCGGCTGGAATTGTCGCATCCGCCTCAAGTTCAAAAACGAAGTGCCCATCGTCGTGTTGACGGCGCAGCAAAGCCTCGACGCTGCGATCTGTCGCAGAGTCCATTTCTTCCTTAGAAAAAAAGCGCATTGCTGCGCTGGGCATGCCGTTTTTCATATTCTGTAAATTGACCCGTCTAAAGAGGGGAGATTGCGTTAATATATGCGTTTAAACAATATTTTTAAGGGGTTGTCCAGTTTCGGTTCCGCGCCCCGAAACGCGTGGAATGAAAGTAAAATTAACGCCCGTTTAATCCAGGATACTGTATAATAGCGACCATGGAAGGCGATCTGCACACACAGGAAAAAGCCAGGCGCGAAGCCCTGAAAACTGCCGGAGAGAATGTCGCTCCGGATATTATTCCTCGCACCTCTTTTTTGCCCGGGGACAATATGACCAACGCGCACACGACAGGCACGGCGCGGACGGCAGTGCTTACGCCTGAGGCCGACGCGGTCATAGAGGTTGCGCTGACGGAAAAAAAAGAAAGAGATATGGCTCTGGCCTCTATTGCACAAGCTCTTCATGTAAATGTTGATTCCGCCGAACTTGTGGCGCTGACCAGAGATCGCTCGACAAAAGACCTGAAAGATATTGCCGCAGGATTTAACTCCCCGCACTATCAGGACAAAAAAAGGGCGCTTGAAGCTCTTGGAACGAACGACCCCGAATACGAAAAACGGATCAAGGAAGACGCTGAAAAAGATAAGGCTTATCTAAGCACGCTGGCAGCCGTTGGCATTGTCGCCGTTGCAGCCTCAGCCGGAAAAACACCCGCCTCGGCAGCAACAGTCGGCACCGCAGTCCCCGTTTCGACGACAGCCTCAGGCGACACGACATCCGTTCTTCCCGGAGTCTCCGACGAAATTATCGCCGCGGCTCCGACGGCCGGAGATTTGGGAGTCACCCTTTTCGGAAGAAGCGGCGGCCTCAATCGTTTAACGGTCGAAAATAGCGTCGCCACACCCGCCCCATCCGCAACGTCAAAGAAAAGCGTTGCCGAACAAGTTCTCTCTTCCTCTCCCTTCTCGGCCATGAAAGCAGCAGCACCTTCGTCCGCCCCCGATTAATATGAAAAAATCAAAGTTGAAGAAGAAACTTAAAGCCGCGTTTTGGCTTATTTTTTTGTCAGGTTGTTTGTGGCTAGCCTTTGTGCCGCCCACGAATATGCTGCCCCCCTCCATTACCGTCAAAGTCCAGCAGCCGCTGCCTCCTGAGGAGCCTCACTCCTTGGAAGAACTCCTGACCGCGCCTCCTCAGCCTTCCGGCGGAGAGGAGCAGATTCCCCTGGGTCTGCTGCCGCAAAACGGAACGATCCTTGTCCCTGTAACTCCCGAAGCTCCGGTCGCGCCTTCACCTTCAGGAAAGACGGTAAGAATTGCGATTGTCATAGACGATCTGGGGCCGGAATTGAAAAGCGGCGAAAGAGCCATAGCCTTGCCTTCCGCCATTACGCTTTCCTACCTGCCCTTTGCCGTACGCGCGCGCGAACAAGCCAAAGAAGCCCGCGACAACGGACACGAAATTCTTCTTCACCTGCCGATGGAACCTTTAGGGCACGAACATCCCGGACGCGGCGCGCTGATGGTCGATCTGCCGATGTCCGAATTACGCGCGCGTCTCGAAACCGCCCTGTCGAGCCTTACCGGCTATGACGGCGTGAACAACCACATGGGCAGTAAATTCACGACCTACAAAGAAGGCATGGAACTGGTCATTGACGATTTAATGGAAAGGCGCCTGTTCTTCCTCGACTCCCGAACCAACACGCAAACCGTAGCCATCAAAGTCGCGCGGCAAAAAGGCCTTCCTTCGTTAAGCCGCGATGTGTTCCTTGACGACGACCCCTCGCCGGAGGCCATCCGCAAACAGTTGGAAGCCACCGAACGCGTCGCTCATCGCAACGGGTTCGCCGTGGCGATCGGCCATCCTCATACAACAACAATGGATGTGCTTGAAGCCTGGGCGGCAGAAGCCCCCTCGCGCGGGATCGAGCTTGTGCCTTTAAACAAGCTTGTCGAGTGGAAACCGTAAATCTTGTATTTATTTACTCTCTCTGCCTTAACGTTTCCAACAGCTTGTCGTTCGTCTTGACCGGGAATACGGTGCGCAAGTGAAGAATATATTGCTCGACCAATTCGTTGGCTTGGGCTTTTTTGATTTCCCTTGAAATAAGCCCTTTGCGTGAATCCTCTTTCGACGCGTCCACATCCATGATACCGGAAAGCCGAACGACGAACTGCCTATCTCCAGCATCTTCGGTTATAGCCTGCCCCTTCTTGATCTGAAAAGCGCGCGCGATAAGAGAAGACGGCAATTGCTTGTCGGTATCCCCTAATAAAGACAAAGCCTCGGATGTCCGAACGCTGACGCCCTCTTCGCTGTTGAACGAAGAAGCAACAGTTCCCTCGCTCAAAGCCTTGGCGATTTTCTCGGCTTTGGCCTGAGCCTTCAATTTCTGCTCATGCGCTTTCCATGCGGCGGCAACCTGCCCCTTCACTTCCGCAAAAGGACGAGCGCCGGAGGGCGTTATATCGTCGGTTCGAACGACGTAATAGCTTCCGGTTTTATCGTCTTCGACGGGGCTTGTGTCTCCCACGTTTTGAGCGAAAGCAAGCTCAAGGACGCGTTCCTTGTTCGGGAATTTTGCCGACTCTTTCCCGTTGGGCAGAAGCCCCTTGGAATCCATGGCGGGAATTTTAACGACGCGCAGGCGCAAAGCTTCGGCGATGTCCTCAAGCGGGTTTCCGGCCGCCAGTTTATCGTCGAGCATGTTGACCGCGCGCGTCGCTTCTTCGATAGCCTGTTCGCGGCGTAAATCTTCGCGCAGTTTGTTCTTGATCTTGTTGAACTCCGGCACTCCGCCGCGCGATATTTTCTTCAATTGAATGATGTGCCAGCCCAGCTGCGTCTGGATTGCATCGCTGACGTCGCCCTCGCGCATGGCAAAGATGACTTTCGACAGCGACGGCATCAGGCTATTGTTTTCCAGACCGTTAAGCGGAACGGCTGTTTCTTTTAAATTGGCGGCCGTCGCCGGCAGGTTTCTGGCCGCGCGAGCCAACCCGGCAATCTGCTTGGCTCTTTCCCCATCCCGTGTCACGACTTGAACGATATCGCGGGTTTCCGAAGCCGCCAATTCGCTGCCGCGGGCGTCGTATTCTTTTTTAAGCTGCTCGTCGGAAATCGAAATATCGGACGCCAGAGCATCTGCGGATAGCGTCGCCACCGTAAAGCTGCGATATTCGGGAGCCGTAAACATCTTCTGATTGTCGTCGTAATACTCCTGCAAGGTTGCGGCATCCGGGGAAGGAATGCCGCCAAGCTTGGCCGCATCGATCGTCACGACATCCAGGATGCGCTTCTGGGCGCGCGCCTTGTAAAGCGCGTTAACCTCCGTTTCCGGCGCAAAGGTATTCAAGTCAATCGAATCCAGCAAAAGCTGGCGCGACAGGTCTTGCTGCCCCTGAGCGATAAACATTCCTTCGCTCATTCTCTGCTGATCCAAAAACCGGCTGAAGAGCTGCTTGTTGAATTTTCCGTCCGGCGTGCGGAACTGCGGCTCGCGCCCAAGAATATCCAGAACGACTTCAGGCCCGACAATAATGCCTTGGCGCTTAATATCCATATCAAGAAGCATCTTGGTGATTTCTCTATCCAGCGTCTGATCCAATAGCCCCATCTGGCGCGCCTGTTGCGCCGTCATGTTGGGATCGAGCTTCTTTTTGACCTCAACGAGAGCTTTTTCAAAAGCCATGTTCAGGTATTGAACGGAAATTTCGGTGCCGCCGACCTTCGCGACGGCCTTTCTCAACGTATTGCCGCGGAACATGTCTCCGATGCCCCAGATGGCAAAACTCACGATCAGGAACAACATAAGGCCTTTGACGACCCATGAGTGAGCTATATCTCGTATTGACTGAAGCATTGAAGTCCCCTTGTGCCGCGAATTTTGCTCTTTTACGAACCTCAGGATATGATAAAGATAGAGGCAATTCAAAGCAACTAATCCGGCGGGGCCAAAATGTCAAAAAGACGTCGTTTAGCGGTCGCAAACTGGAAAATGTACGGACGTTTGACCTCAGGGCTGGTTTTAGCCCGCGATATCGCCAATTTCGCGGAAGCTGCAAAACCTTTAAGTTTTGACGTTGTCTTGTGTCCTCCTGCAACCCTGACGTGGGCTATCAGCGAAGCCTTGCAGGGAACCCCCGTCATGTTGGGCGGACAGGACTGCCATACGGCCACCCATGGCGCCTATACCGGGGACATCAGCGCGGCAATGTATGTTGATTTGGGCTGCCGCTATATCATCTTGGGGCACTCCGAACGCCGCCACGGTCACGGCGAACCTTCCGATCTGATCGCCAAAAAGGTCGAAGCCGCCCAGCTCGCGGGGCTAACGACCATCGTTTGCATCGGCGAAACGGCGGACGAACTGAAAGCTGGCTCGACTGCCGATATTATCGAAAAGCAATTACGCGAATCCCTGCCCAAAAACGTCAAGACAGCCAATCTAGTTGTCGCCTACGAACCCGTTTGGGCGATAGGAACGGGACAACAGCCGTCGCCCGAAGACGTCGTCACGGTTCACAAACTCATCCGCAAGGTTTTGGGAGACATCGGCGAAACCGTCCGCGTGCTTTACGGCGGCTCGGTGACGCCGGCCAACGCGGAAAACTTCCTGAACGAGGCAGAAGTTGACGGCGTTCTCGTCGGAAGCGCAAGCCTGAATGCGGACGGATTCTGGGCTATCGCCGAAAAGTGCGCGTAATACTTAAGAACCAGTGATTTCGGCGACGATGTTTGACATCACTCGCTCTCTCGCCTGCGCTCGTCGTATGCGGGGCGTCGCCTTTTATTCTAACGGCTTATCCCCAGTCCCTGCGTACGCCTCGCTTGTCACAACCACTCGTGACCTCAGCTTTGTCTCTTCATTCAAGGATAGTATTAGGCTTTCTTCGCCGAGCGCTGCTTGATCGCCTTGTGCATTTCCGCAAAAAATTTCTCGTGCAAAGCTTTCATTTTCCACGGATCGTGTTCGACGAAAAACTTCAGGCGTTCGAAAGCTTTTGCGTCGCAATCGTTCACATTGAACAATT